>JBGTDH010000154.1:0-8394 GCA_041748435.1 Pirellulales bacterium | reverse complement strand
GCAACAACGCCGCCGAATCGATATTCACGCGATTCTAATTTATTTGATATAAGCCATCGGTGCGTTTGGGCCCTTGGACTCTGATTCGGAGCGGCTGGCGATGGAAAAGCAAGAATCAAGACGCTCGATTTTGTTGACGATCGTTGTGCTGCTCCTCCTAGCGCCTGCGGTCGTTGTCGCATATATTTATTTTGCATCGTCGGTTTCCGGGACGGCAACACTGCCAAGGGGGCTCGTCGCCACAATTGAGGGCCCATTCTCAGCGTCCGAAAACGTCGGTCGCACAACCGTTGAGGCGCGCGGACGCCAGTTCGTGTTTACACCCGCGGCAATCACCGTCGACGGGACAAACGTAGCCGCCTTGGATACTTCAGTCCTTCAAGTCGCAATTGATGCCCGCGGTTACGATGCGGAACTATCTCTCAATGGGAAGCGCATAGCACTACCTCGACGATGATCGAGTCGTCCCATGAACAAGTCGCTACGTCAGGCGGCTTCCTTGCCGATCTTGGCAAATGCACCGCCTAACACTTTGGAGGCAAGAATTGCCCATCGAGTCGATGGAAGGCGGCCAAAGCTTCCTGGCACCGACACATGAGTCGTTCCATGATCCGGAGCAAACGCGGCGCATAACCCGGGATTCGATCGTCGTGCGAACGTAGCCGAGCGTAAACGGCGCGGGTATCATGGCGGGCAGAGCTTGCCTGCTGTTGTCGGTGATCGGGAACGAGGTGCGTCATGGAATTGAAGGCGTTGTCCATAACGGGCTCATCGTGCCGGATGATGCGCAGGCGCTTCCGGAAGGAACGCGCGTGCGCATCGAGCCGGTGAAGGTTGCCAAGCAAACAACGTTTGGTCAGCTGTTCGGCGACCTGGTGGTTGATTGTCCGGACTTGCCGACCGAGCTTGCTTCCCAGCATGACCATTATCGCCTGGGGAAGCCGAAGCGATGACCGTTTTCATGGAGACCTTCGCTTTGATTGCCTGGATCAACACGAGGGACGGCGCGCACCAGCGTGTAGAGGCATACCTGGCCGCCAATGTCGTCGCGTAAATAGACCATGAATATCTTGCAGCCGTGGAATGCCGTTTTCTTCGTAGGCCTCGTGGTCTATTTCTGGATTCGGTACGTGTACATCGAGCGCACCAAGGCTGAGAAGAAAACCGCCAGTAAATTCGACCGGCTGGAGAAATGGCTGTTGGCCGCGATGTTTCCACCCGTCCTGCTCCTGCCTCTTCTCTATCTGTTCACACCGCTACTCGGGTTTGCCGATTATCGCCTTCCGCAGGTCGTACCTTGGATCGGCGCCGCAACGATGATTGCCTCGCTCGGTCTCTTTTGGCGCTCGCACGCCGATCTGGGCCAGAACTGGTCCGTTAGTCTGGAGCTGCGCGAGGGCCACCAGTTGGTCACACAGGGCGTGTATCGATCCATCCGCCATCCGATGTATGCATCCATCTGGTTGTGGGGTTTCGCCCAAGGAATGCTGCTGCAGAACTGGATTGCCGGCTGGTTGGTCGTTCCCGTGTTCGCCGCAATGTACTTCCTTCGGACCCCGCGCGAGGAGCAAATGATGTTGGAGGCGTTTGGTGACGAGTATCGCAAATACATGCGGCGGACCGGGCGGCTCGTTCCACGCATGGGGATCAAAAACACCGCCGAACAAGACGCTCAACCTGACAAACAAGCGGCCGTCACCGCTCTGGCCGACAGCCCACAGCCGATAGCTGACAGCCACTAGCCACGTTCGAGCTGGCCGATCTTTTCGACGCGGCGGGCGTGGCGGCCCCCTTCGAAAGGCGTATTGAGCCAGATCTCCACCATCCGATCGATCAGTTTTTCGCCCAGCATATCGGCCGAGAGACACAGCAAATTCAGATCGTTGTGGCGACGGCTCATTTCGGCCGTCAGGTCGTCGTGGCAGGGGGCCGCGCGCACGCCCGCGATCTTGTTGGCGGCGATGGCCATGCCGATGCCGGAACCGCAGATCAGGATGCCGCGATCGACTTCGCCCCCGCCCACCTTCACGGCCACCATCTGGGCAAAGTCCGGATAGTCGACACTTTCCGTGCCGTTGGTGCCGACATCCAGAACTTCGTGATTGAGCCGCTGGAGCAACTCGATGATCTTCCCCTTAACCTGATAGCCGCGATGATCGCTGCCGATGGCAATCCGCATAGTCGATGCTCCTGCCGAGCCCGTGGGTGTCTAGAATTCGAGGCGTTGGATCAAGGCTTGCAACTCCGCTTTGATTTGTAAGGCACAGCGGCGATAGAGATCCGTCGGGCCGCCGATGGGATCCGCCACATCCCCTTGATCCTGGCACACCAGCCGCGTGCGCGACGCCGCCTGCGGCCACTGCGAGACAATGGCCTGCCGATGTCCACGGGTCATGGTGCAGATTACATCGGCATGCCGCACAAGTTGCTCGGTCAGCGGCTGGCTCTCGTGATCGCGCAGGTCCAGACCCATCTCGGACATGATCTCGACCGCCTCCGGTGCAGGAAACCCGCCCATCATGGCGGAAATGCCGGCCGAGGCCACCAGCACGCCGCGATCCTGAAGCTCATTGAGTTTGCAGCCGAGCTTGTCGGCGATGAGCTTCTTGGCCAGCGTCTCCGCCATCGGACTACGGCAGGTGTTGCCCGTACAGACAAACACCATCATAAAGCTGGCCAGGCGGTGAAGAATCTGATCCGAGACCACGCCCACGCGGAGGATGTCGAAGTTCTCTTCGCGCACGCGCACGACGCTGGAAGGCTGGCCGAAGCGGCTGGCGCCGTCGTCCAGCACCAGGCTCACATCATCTCCCAGACTCTGCACAACTTCTTGGGCGGTCGAGGCGCTGGGGGCGTTCCGTCGATTGGCGCTGGTCAGGGCGATGGGGCCAGCCATCATCCGCAGCACTTCGTGAATGATGTTGTGAGCCGGCACCCGCAGCCCGATCGCCCCGGCGGGACAGACGGCCTGCCGCACTGTGGCGGGAAACTGCTTGACCAGGCTCTCGGGATGCGAATCGTCCATCACCAACGTGACGGGTCCCGGCCAGCAGCGGCGCGTAAACCGCCGGGCCAGCCGCCCCATGTTGGGCACATAATCGAGCGCTTCCTCCGCGCTCTTGATGGCCAGAGTGAAGGGACTATCCGGCGATCGCTCTTTGACGCGAGCCAGTTTTTGCACGCCTTCCGCACAGAGCGCGCTGGCGGTGACGCAATAGACGGTCTCCGTGGGCAGCGCCACGAGTTTGCCTTCCGCCAAAGCCTGCACCGCGCGATGCACCACATCCCGCGAATCGTCGGCGCTGCGAATGTCGATCACGACCGGCGGCATGCTAGCGTACCTGAAGGCTGCGGAACCTAAACCAGTAGCATACGGGCATTTGCGCCGTCCGGTCAAGCTGGCGAAAATCCGCTTTGATTTCTCGCGGAGAGAACTTGACCGGAGGGCCGATAACTGCAATTATTGAATGAGGATAGTTTAGGGTAATTATGCAAGCAGTGCTCTCCAATTTGTTGGCCGGGTTGCTCTTCATCCATGCCGTGCTGGGATGTTGCTGGCACTCTACGCACGTTTGCGCGTTAGCGAGCCCCCCCGAAGCCACCTCGGAGCATGTTTGCGGGCACCGCCATGCGTGTTGCCATCACGACCAGCCTGCGGCTCCCGCGGATCCGTGCGAGTGCCGTGTGGAGTGCCAAGGGATCTGCACTTTCCTGCCGCCGCAAAAGACGCAACTCGATCTGACGCAGATTGTGGCGCCGGTTGAGTTTCTCGCCGTCTCCCCCATGATCGATGCAGTGGCTGATGCCACCACGCGCGGGGAGCAAAGTTGTAGCCACATCCCCTGGCAGCCCCCCCAGCGGCTGCATCTGATGATTCAGATTCTCTTGATCTGATTTCGATTCGTCCCGCCGGATCAATCCTCCGGTTCGTGCTGCGCGCTCATCCGCCTAGCCTAGTGTAGGCGGGTTTCTCCGAAACCCGCTGCCGGTCTCGGAGAGACCGGCCTACATTGACTTCACCACTACTTACTTCTTGAGGCGTTCCATGTCTCAATCAACCGTTACACGTCGAGATATGCCCTTAGCATCCGCCCCCCCGGCAACGATCATCCCCACTCCATCGCCGGAGCAAGCTACGCCCCGTGGCGGCTGGTTGCGCAATGCCTTGCCCACGATCGCGGTGGTGGCCGTGCTGGGCGTACTAGCGGCGTGGGGGCATCAAACGAATTGGACGCTGCCCCGGTTCTCGGAGCTGATGGGCAAGCAGCAGGGGCCCGTTGACGACTGGTGCCAGGAGCACAACGTGGCCGAATCGGCCTGCATCGAATGCGTTCCTGGGCTGTTGCCCGCCTTGAAGGATCACGGCTGGTGCGCGGAGCATGGCATCGCGCAATGCCCGCTGGAGCATCCGGAGGTGGCGCAGCTCAAGACAATGCCGACGATCACGCCGGAAGATCGGGAGCGTGCCCAGTTGGCCTTAACGTTGCGGCCGCGGCCGGAGAACAACAGCCGCTGCGTGCTGCATCAGCGGCGCATCCAGTTCGCCTCGATCGAAGCGATGGACAAGGCCGGCGTCGATATTTCCGTGGTCGGCCAGCGCCAGATTATCGAAGCCATCACGGCCAATGGCGAAGTGGTTTATGACGAGACGCGTTTGGCACATCTGGCCAGCCGTGTGACGGGCACGGTTCGCAGCGTGCATCGGCAGGTGGGAGATCACGTCCGGCAAGGGGAGGTGCTGGCGCTGGTCGATTCGATCGAGATCGGACGGGCCAAGGCAGATTTCCAGCAAGCCATCTCGCAACTGCGGCTGAAGCAAACGCATGTCGATCGGCTCAAGCCGCTGACGGAGAACGGCGCGGTGGCCGGCCGGCAAGTGCGCGAGGCGGAATCGGCCTTGCAAGAGGCCGAGATTCGGCTGGCGGGGGCTCAACAAACGCTGGAGAATCTGGGGCTTCCCCTTGATGCGGCCGACTTCTCCAAGCTCAGCATCGCGGAGATCGGCCAACGGCTGCGGCTCCTGGGGCTGCCGGACAACGCCAGCGTCACGAGCGATCCAGCGACCAACACGTCGAACCTGTTCCCGCTAAGAGCGCCGTTGGATGGCGTGGTGGTAGCGCGGCACGTTGTGGCGGGGGAAGTGGTCGATACTTCGACCACGCTGTTTACTATCGCCGACCTGCGGCAGATGTGGCTCACGCTGGCGGTCCCGCAAGAAGAAGCTCGCTACCTGGCGATCGGCCAGAACGTGCTGTTCCGCTCCAGCGACTCCCGAGATTCGCCGGAAGTTACCGGATCGCTGGCCTGGATCAGCACGGAGGCCGACGATCAGACGCGCACCGTTGGGGTGCGCGTCAATCTGCCCAACGCCGACGGCCGCCTGCGGGCCAACACTTTTGGCACGGGGCGCATCGTACTGCGGGCAGAGCCCAAGGCCACCGTCGTGCCCAGCGAGGCCGTGCATTGGGACGGCGATTGCAGCGTCGTCTTTGTGCGAGACAAGAACTTCCTGAAAGAGGGCGCCCCCAAGTTCTTCCACATTCGCAAAGTGCGCGTGGGAGTGAAGGAAGCGGACGTCACCGAGATCATCGTGGGCCTGCTGCCGGGTGAAGTGATTGCCTCCAAGAACAGCGTTGTGCTGGAGGCACAGCTTCTCAAGAGCAACCTTGGCGCGGGTTGCGGATGTGCTCACGGACATTAACGGGCACACACAGATGCATGGAGCATCGGCATGTTGAACTGGATCATCGACTTCTCTCTGCGGCATCGGCTCCTGGTCATTCTGGGGGCGGTGGTATGCGCTGCTGTGGGCGGCCTGTCGCTGCGGTATCTGGATATCGATGCCTTCCCCGATACCACGCCCGTGCAGGTGCAAATCAACACCGTGGCCCCCGCGCTGGGACCGGAGGAAGTGGAGCAGCGCATCACGTTTCCCATCGAGCAGGCCATTGGCGGACTGCCGGGTTTGGACGCCATGCGGTCGGTGTCCAAGTTCGGCTTCTCGCAGGTGGTGGTGACGTTTCGCGACGGCACGGATATCTACTTCGCGCGGCAGCTCATCAACGAGCGGCTGGCGTCGATCGAGCTGGCCGAAGGCATCGGCCGCCCCAAAATGGGACCGGTGGCCACAGGCCTGGGCGAGGTCTTTCATTACGTGGTCTACGGGGCCGGCAACGACGTGACGGAGCTGCGCACCATTCACGATTGGGTGATCAAGCCCAAGATGCGAACCGTGAAAGGTGCTGCCGAGATCAACACCTGGGGCGGTTACGAGAAGCAGTATCAGGTGCGGATCAATCCGAATTTGCTCATTAAGTACGGCCTGACGTTCGACGAAGTCGTGCGAGCGGTGGAAGACAATAACCGCAACGTGGGCGGTGGCATGGTCCGCGAGGGCACGCAAGCGGTGCTCGTGCAGGGCATTGGTCGGACCGTGAATGCGGCCCAGATCAAGGAGATTGTGATCAAGGCCAAGGACGGCGTGCCCATCCGCGTGGGCGATGTGGCCGACGTGACGATCGGCGCCGAGATTCGCCGCGGCGCCGTGACCGCCGATGGCAAAGGCGAGGTTGTGATGGGCCTGGGCTTCATGCTGATGGGTGAGAATACCCACGAGGTGACGTGGGCCCTGAAGAATCAACTGGAAGAGATCAAGACCACGTTGCCGGCCAACGTGCAAGTGCAAGCAGTGTACGATCGCACGGAGTTGGTCGATCACGTGATCCAGACGGTGAAGAGCAACCTGTTCGAAGGCGGGTTGCTGGTCATCGCCGTGCTGTTTGCGTTCCTGGGCAACCTGCGGGCCGCCATGATTGTGGCCCTGGCCATCCCGCTTTCCATGTTATTCGCGTTCTCCGGCATGCTGCGGTTCGGCATCTCGGCCAGCCTGCTGAGCCTGGGGGCCATCGACTTTGGCATGATCGTCGATAGCTCGGTGGTGATGATCGAAAACTGCGTGCGGCACGTGGCGCACGGAGACAACCGCCGCCGCTCAATGCTGGAGGTGGTGCGGGACGCGGCGGTGGAGGTTCGCCGGCCGACGATGTTCGGCGAGCTGATCATCATGATTGTCTACCTGCCGATCCTGACGCTGGAGGGCATCGAAGGCAAGATGTTCCGCCCGATGGCGCTGACCGTGATCTTCGCCCTGATTGGCTCGATGATTCTGTCGCTCACGCTGATGCCCGTGCTGGCCAGCCTGATCTTGCCCCGGCGGATCGAAGAGCGGGAGCCGCTGCTGATGCGCATCGCCCATCGCATTCACGCGCCGATCCTAAGATTCTCGATGCATCACAAGACGCTGGTGATTGGCTTCGCGGCCTGCGTGATGTTCATCGCCTTTGGCATGATCGCCCCGAATCTGGGATCGGAGTTCATCCCCCGGCTCTCGGAAGGGGCCCTAGCCATCAGCGTGGTGCGCCTCACGGGCACCGATCTGGACGATTCGATCGAGTACAACACGCGGATGGAGCAGGCCGTGCTGGCCGAGTTTCCCGCCGAGGTGGAGCACGTTTGGAGCCGCATCGGAACGGCCGAGATCTCGACCGATCCGATGGGCATCGAGCTGACCGACATGTTCATCACACTCAAGCCGCGTCACACGTGGCAGCGGGCGCATACCCAAGAGGCTCTCACCGCGCTCATCGAGCGGCACTTGCGAGACATGCCGGGCCAACGGCTGGCGTTCCTGCAACCGATCGAACTGCGGATGAACGAAATGGTCTCCGGCAGCCGGGCCGATATCGCAGTGAAGCTCTACGGCGATGATCTGGCCGTGCTCGAGGCCAAGGGTCGTGAGATCGAAGCCATCCTCGGCCGCATTCCCGGCAGCGCCGATGTCAGCGCCGAGCAACTGACGGGTCAGCCCGTGCTGCAGATTCAGCTTCGTCAGCAGGAACTCGCGCGGCACGGCGTTACGGCCAAGACGGTGACCGATATCATCGAATCGATCGGCAGCAAGCCGCTGGGAGAAGTGATTGAAGGGCAACTTCGATTTCCGCTCGTGGTGCGGCTGCCGGAGAGCATGCGGGCCGGCACGGCGGGCATCGGCTCGATCCTGATTGCCACGGCCGCCGGCGAGCAACTGCCGCTGTCTCAACTGGCCGACATTCGCATCGTGCAAGGCCCCTCCACCATTACGCGGGAATGGGGGCAGCGGCGCATTTCTGTTTCGTCCAACGTGCGCGGCCGCGATATCGGCAGCTTCGTGGCGGAAGCCGAGCGACGTTTGAAGCAGGAAGTAAGTCTCCCTCCGGGTCGTTACTTCTTCGAGTTCGGTGGGCAGTTCGAGCATCTGCAGCGGGCGCGGACGCGGTTGCTGATTGTCGTGCCCGTGGCCGGCATTCTCATCTTCACCCTGCTGTATTTGACGTATCACAACATGGTCGACGCATT
>JBGTDH010000153.1:0-4554 GCA_041748435.1 Pirellulales bacterium | reverse complement strand
CCGAACTCGAAGCGGCGGCGTTTTGATCCGTGCGGTGGTTGGGAGACCGGCCCGCGAGCGGCGCGGGCCGGTCTATCTTGGCACGCTGGCAACGCGCACTCCTTGGGAGCAATCAAGCGTCGAGTGGCCAACGCCATTTGTTGTGCCCCGGAAGGCGGTTATACTGGCAAGCCCGGCGAATGGCCGGATTACCGTGCCTCACAACCGTCCCGCTGACCTTTCAAGCTACAGTCCGCGGGCTTTGCCGATACGCCATGCCCAAGTACATCGTCCGCTGCGGCGCTACGCGCAAGTTGGGGGTCTACACCACCAGCCGCGGCGAAGAGTTCCGCCGCGGTGTCAAGGTTATCGCCCGCACCGACCGCGGCCTGGAGGCCGGAGAGGTTTTGTGCGAGGCCACGGACGAGACGGTGGCCCAGATTACCGATGCCGGGCGAGGGCAAATCTTGCGGGAGATGTCGGCTGAAGACCAGAACGAGACCGTGCGCTTGAAGTCGCAGGAGCGGAGCGAGTTCGAAGTCTGCGGTCGCATCATTCGCGAGTTGAACCTGCCGATGGACCTGGTCGATGTCGAGCACGTCTTCGGCGGCGAGCGGATTGTGGTCTATTATCTGGCCGAGGACCGGGTCGATTTTCGCGACCTGGTGAAGCAACTGGCGGGCGAGTTTCAGACCCGCATCGAGATGCGGCAGATTGGCGTGCGGGACGAAGCCAAGCTTTTGGCCGATTACGGTGATTGCGGCAAGCCGGTGTGCTGCAACACGCACCTCTCGCAGATGCCGCCGGTATCGATGAAAATGGCCAAGCTGCAGAAGGCCACGTTGGATCCGACCAAGATCTCGGGTCGTTGCGGTCGCCTGAAGTGCTGCCTGCGTTACGAGTACGATACTTACGAGGCCCTACAGAAAGAGTTGCCGCCGATCGGCGCCGAGGTCGTGACCAGCAACGGCCGTGCCCGCGTGCTGGGGCAGGAGATTCTCTCGGGCCATTTACTGGTGGAGATGGAAGATCGTCGCCGCGTGCTGATCCAGGCATCGGACGTGTTGACTGTATTGTCCCGCGGCCCGCAGCGGCCGCCGCGGGAAAAACCCGAACAGCCCGAGGAGTCCGAGCGTTGACTACGCGTGATCCATCGCACCCGGTTGAGAAGCTGCTGCGGGAAGACCGCCGCTACCGGCTCGAAGCGTACGCCTTCGTGTTTGAGGCGTTGAACTTCGCCCACGAAGTCCTGGGCTTGGGTTCGGAAAAGCCCAGCGAAGGGGAGCAAGCCGAGAAAAAGACTCGCCAGAAAGCCAAAGAGCAGGCCAAGGAGCGGGAGGCCGAGCGGCACCTCTCCGGCCAGCAATTGTGCGAGGCCATTCGGCTGTACGCTCTGGAGCAATACGGCTACATGGCCAAGACCGTGCTCAACACCTGGGGCGTCACCAACACGGGCGACTTCGGCGAGATTGTCTTCAATCTGATCCGCATCAAGCAGATGAAGAAGACCAAGGACGACCGACGGGAAGATTTCGACAACGTGTTTGAGTTCGAATCCGGTCTGACTCGCAGCTTCCAGATCACGCACCCGAAGTAAGCGGCAGACAAATGAGAGGCGATGCATTTCGGGAGTTCTTGGCGCTGTTGCAACGCCTGGATGAGGCCAAGATCTTTACTCGCTGCGCCACATTCGGGACGAGGCGGTCATGATCGAGGCGTGCGTTCCCGGCCAACGCTGGGAGATTGAATTTGTCGACTATGGCGAAGAAGTGCAGATTGAGATTGAGCGTTTCGTCAGTTCCGGCAACATCGAGGACGAAGCTGCCTTGGACGACTTGTTCGCAAAGTTCTCGGACAGCGAATTGGACGTTCCCGTAGTTAAGTGACCCAGCGAGTTGGCCATCGCGAACAACGTGTCGAACGTCAAATCCAATTTCACGGTTCGGTCTTTCGATCCGGCGCCTTTGCCGCCGCAACGGCGGAACAAGCCGTTGCTGCTGGGGGCGGGGGCGCTGGTCATCGTCTGGCTTGGGTTTCTGCTGTGGCTGGCGCTGCGGATTTAGAGTGGTTTAGAGAATCGTGGTGTTCCGTGAACAGGTCGAAGGCTAGAATTGGGTGATCGGCCCGTCTTGCGATGGGCCGCATGACTCTTTCCGGAGATTACTCGCGATGAAGCGCATGATTGGCGTGCGGTTGTGCATCTGGTGTGCCTTGGCTCTCTCGGCCATGTGCGTGGCGGCCCTGCGAGCAGAGGAACCGAAGGCGGCGGCTTTTGACCCGCAGCTTTACGAACAGACCGTGTCGCGGGCGGTGCAATACTTCCGCCAGGCGCAAGGCGAAGACGGATCGTATAGCAAGCAGACGGGTCCGGCGGTGACCGCACTGGTGACCACCGGCATCTTGCGCTCTGGCCGCTCGGTCGACGATCCGCTGGTGGCCAAGAGCTTGAAGTATATGGAGTCGTTCGTGCAGCCGGATGGCAGCATTGCCAATCCGCAATCGGCGTACAAAAACTACGAGACCTGTTTGGCGGTCGTGTGCTTTGCCGAGGCCAACAAGGATGGCCGCTACAAGGCGCTGTTGGCCAGGGCCGATGCGTTTGTGAAAGGCGAGCAGTGGGACGAAGGCGAGGGGCACGACAAGGCCAGCTTCAGCTATGGCGGCGCTGGGTACGGCAGCAAGAAGCGGCCCGATCTGTCGAACACGAGCTTTCTGCTGGAAGCGCTGAAGGCTGCCGGCAATGGCCCCGACGATCCGGCCGTGCAAAAGGCGTTGGTGTTCGTCTCGCGCTGCCAGAATCTGGAGACGGAACATAACGCCACGCCCTTCGCGGCCAAGAACCAGGATGGCGGCTTCTACTACACCATCGCGGCCGGCGGTCAGAGCATGGCGGGTCCGTCCGAGGAAGGCGGCCTGCGCAGTTACGGCTCCATGACCTATGCCGGCCTGAAGAGCATGATCTACGCCGGCGTCGGCCCGGACGATCCTCGCGTAAAAGCTTCCTACGACTGGATCAAAAAGCATTACACAGTGAAATCGAATCCCGGCATGGAAGACGCCGGACTGTACTACTATTATCACACGTTCGCCAAAGCCCTCGATTCCATGAAGCAGGACACCCTGACCGATGCGCAGGGCAAGCAGCACGCGTGGCGCAGTGATCTGCTGGCCGAGTTGGCTCAGCGGCAGCGGGCCGATGGGAGTTGGCTCAACGACAATGTGCGGTGGATGGAAGGAGACCCCAACCTCGTGACGGGGTACGCCTTGCTGACGCTCACGCACACGAAGCCCTCGAAGTAGGCTTCATCCCCGCCAGATTAACATTACCAGGGAGCTTGCCTCGGGTGATTCCGCCTCGCATCCTGGTTCTGTTGGTAACCTCGGCCCTTGCGCTGCCCATCGCCATTAGCGTGCTGGTAGCCGTGGCGCGTCTGTTGGCGGCCATGGGCGATGCCGCCGGCGGGATCGTGGTGGATCGCGTGGCCCTGGCGGGCGGAATTGGCTGGATTGTGCTACTGGTCTGCCTGGTGCTCGTTCTCGGCATTTCGGCGCTCTTGCGACCGCAAGATCCGCCCGACGAGTGAACTTCACCGCTGTCCAGAGGCACCAACATGCACGCTGTCCGGTCTGCGGTCGTATCGAATTCCCATGCTTGAGCCTGCCACGACCAACGCTGCCATCACGCTGGCCGATCTGATTGCGCTCAGCGAAGAGATGGCGGCGCTGGTGCGCAGCGGCGTGCCCTTGGAACGGGGCTTGTTGAACCACGGGGAAGATATCCCCGGGCAACTCGGCCGCACCACACGTCGCTTGGCCCAGCGCCTGGAGCGGGGCGAAGATTTGTCGCAAGCGCTGGCGGAAGAAGATGGCGCCTTTCCTCGCGTCTATCACATCGTCGTGCAGGCCGGGCTGAAGTCGGGCCGTCTGAGCGTGGCGTTGGAAGGCCTGGCGACCGCCGCGCGGCGTCTGGCAGATCTTCGCCGCACGCTGGCCCTGGCGATCGTCTATCCCCTCACCGTGCTGCTCCTGGCTTACGGACTGTTCGTCTTCTTCACGGTTCGCATGGCGCCGCTGCTGCAAGAGGCGTACACGAGCTTCAACCTCGCCAATCATTGGATCCTCGATTCCCTCACCTGGATCGGCCAGCGGGTCCTGTGGTGGGGACCCGTGGTTCCTGTCCTGCTGCTTCTCTCTGGTATCGCCTGGTGGCGGCAATCCGGCCGGGCGATGCTCGTCAAACCCACGCACGCCGCCACGCTGGTAGGCTGGATTCCCTGGGTTGGCAAACTACTTGTCTACTCGCGCGGGGCCATGTTTGCGGAAGTCCTGGCGCTGCTCTTGGAGCACGGCCTCGGCCTGGACGAGTCGCTGCTCATGGCCGGCGAAGCCAGTGGCGACCCTGCCACTATCGCTTCCACCCAGCGCCTGGCGAAGTCGATTCGTCTAGGCCAGCCGCTGCAACAATCGATCGCGGGCGTACCGCCGATTCTGGCTTGGCTGCTGGCCACGCAGACGCAGCAACAAGCCCTGGTGACCGCGGCCCGCCACGCGTCCGAGGGCTACTCCTGGCAAGCG
>JBGTDH010000152.1:0-14528 GCA_041748435.1 Pirellulales bacterium | reverse complement strand
CGTAGTTCAGAGACATGCACGAGCTCTCAGGCCCGGTCGCAGCGCTGCGGGCAGTAAGCGCCGGGCCCTACAATCCGGATTGGTTCTTCTTCACCACTTTGCCTTCCAGGTACGTCACCTGGATTTCCTTCTTATTGGTTCCCCCCAGCTCTTTGTACTGGAAGAAATCGTAGGTGTCGCCTTCGATGGTGGTCTTCGTTTCGCGATCGACGCCATTCTTGGTGTCGGTCACACCCAATCCGGGCACGATGCTGGTCTTGTCGAAGTCGGGGGGCGGGAAGCCCATCACTTCGCTGACTTGCTCCATCGTCATGCCGTCCTGGATCTTGTTATAGTTGTCCATTGTCATGGGCGAGCTACCGCCGCAGCCGGCAAGGAACAGGCTCAGCAAACAGGCCCCGGCGATTGGAGCTCGCAGCAGTCGATTCATACGGCCCTCCTTTTGTCTCGATCGTGTGGAACAGAATGACGTCCGAATTGCCGGGTTATACCACTGCCCCTCGAACCGCTCAACGGCCCGCGAATCTGGCCGTGTGTACGCCGTGACCGGCCCACCCGAAATCCCGCTCGCTCCACCGCGCGTGATCAAGCTTGGCGGCAGCCTACTGGATTGGCCCGCGTGGCCGCAAGCGTTTCTCGCGTGGCGGGCCCAGCAGTCGCCACAGAGGGACTTGCTGGTGATCGGCGGAGGCCCCTGGGCCGATCTCGTGCGCGACGCCGACGCCCGATTTTCTCTAGGCGAAGCGCCCTGCCATTGGCTCTGCTTGCGCCTGATGAGCGTGACCGCCCGCCTGGCGCAACACCTACTGCCGGAAGCGGCGCTGGTCGACGATTGGTCCAAGTTGCAGGATTCTCTCGGAACAACCGGCGGCCTGACAATCGTCGACGTGCTGCCGTTGATTGCAGAACACGAGCGGGTGTCCAGAACCGCCCCGTTGCCGCATTCGTGGGACGTGACCAGCGATTCGATCGCCGCCTGGCTGGCTGTGCAAGTGCAGGCCCGTGAGTTAGTGCTGCTCAAATCGTGCTTGCCACCTGCTGGAATGTCGCGACACGAAGCCGCCTCCGACAGTTACGTCGATCGCCATTTCCCGCTGGCGGCGAAATCCCTGGGTGTGGTGCGGTGCGTGAGCCTGCGCGACGTTTCACACGCGGAGGCGGAGTTGCCAATTGGGGCCGGCCTTCAACCGTTCGTGAAAGCCTTTGATGGAGTTCCGCCGCAACGAGGCTACACTGATGCGTAGGGCGACAAGTGGGAGCCATTGCACAAGCTACAATCGCCGCGGCAACGAATAGCGTCCGCTTTGCGACTGGGGTGCGATTGTCGAAGTTGCTTCGATTGGCGCAGAGCGTAGGATGAGCTTGGGACTGACCTGGAACTTGCGAAACGAGACCATGAGCAGCAACCCCTACGAATCGCCACGCGAGATTGGGGCAACTCCGTTTGCACCCGACCAAGACCGGGAGAAGCTGCGACGGGTGGCCAAGTATCAACGCTGGGTGTTGTATGCCCTGCTGGCCAATATCTTGCTCAACATCGGAGCTTTGGCCATTCCGCGGGACAATCTGGCTGTCACGGCGCTGGTGGGGTTGTTGGCCATCTTCGTTGTGCTGGTAACCGTGGTTTCCGTCTTCTTGCTGGCCCGCGAGCTGATCCATGTGGTTGTGGCAGTGCTCTGCGCCGCGCTGATGGTTATTCCCTGCATCTCGCTCGTCACGTTGCTGATCGTGAATCAACGCGCCACGACTTACTTGCAGCAACGCGGGTTTAGAGTGGGGTTCATGGGAGTCGATCCCAAGAAGATCTAACGAACGAGCCCGTCCTTGCCGGAGTGCCATGCGGCCCGTCGCGTCCGCTCGCTGTCAGAGAGAACGTCACGATGAATGAACCAGCGCCGATCACGATTACCCTGCGCATTCCCGGGCAATGGTCGCATCCGAAGGAGCTGATCGAGCGGCTGCCGGCGGAGTGCCGGTTCACGCCCGAGGCGCTGATCTTGCCGGACTCTTCGGAGATCGAGTTTGGCGCCGTGGGGGCCGATGAGCAGTTTGCCGAGATCTTTCGATCCTCTTGCCGCAACCCGCCGACGGAAGAAGAACAGGCGGCGATCGATGGCTACACGGTGAACGTGCTGTTGAGTGGTCCCGGCGGCTCGATGCAGGCGGCCCGCGCGATGATGCAGGCTGGCGCGGCAATCGTGCAGGCCGGCGGCGCGGGCGTGTTCATCGACAACAGCGCACTGGCTCATGGTGGTCAAGATTGGCTGGCGATGACCGAGGACGGCGGGCCGGACGCTTTGAGCTTTGCCTTCGTCTCCATCATCCGCGGTCCGGCGGAAGTCTGGACGATGGGCATGCACGTCCTAGGCCTGCGCGACGTGGTGATGAAGCGCGCCGACATCGAAGTGCATGGCTTCGACATTGTCGAGGTGATCCGCTATTTGTCCCGCGGCGAGAAGCCTATCGGCGAGGGTCATGTGCTGGCCGACCTGGACGGACCGCGTTTTCAGGCCTTTTTCGACAACGACCACCGTGCCGACACGCCGGCAGGAAGTCCCATGCACAACCCGTTCGGACGTTTGAAACTCGTAAGCCTGCGCGACATCGCCGAGACGAATTAGATTGGTTGCAGCATGAAATGTTCGATCACACGGCGTTCGTTCTGCGAGGTTGCCCTTGGCACGGTGGCCGTCTCAGGCATCGCGAGCTGCGGTTCCGAACGCCGACCTCAGGCCGATGCAGGATCCAAAATGGATGTGATGGCTCAATGGGAAAGCTCCGAGCTGTTTCGCGAATTTCCCGAAGGTGTCCGGCAGTGTTTGAAGCTCGACTCGCTGGATTCGCTGATTGGCGTTCACAAGGCCAGTGGCGCTACCCGTCTGTTGATCTGCCCTGATCAGGAGCCCGTCGAAGCCCTGACGCTCGTTTACTGCGCGAGCGGCGTGAAGGCCGCTTATGCTCGATCCGGTGACGACATCTGGGACCGAATCACGTTCAAAGATTACTCCCATGCGTCCGTAGCGTTGTCCACGTCCAGGGAATTCTCGTCTGATCAACTGCCATCACCTTTACAGACTTGGCCACAGCTTGCAGACTCGCTTCCGGCGGCTATTTCCTGCTACTCCGACAATCCGGAGGGCTCTCCCTTTTTTCATCTCTGTTTCGGCGGTGCTCTGGATGCCACGTACGCCTGGTTGAATCCCACTCAGTCAGACAACCCGAAACAGATGGAGATACTAAACGCGTACTCCCGAATCAAGCGACTCTTCGAGCTGTAGACGACGGCGCGCGACGTGCCGCATGTCACGTCTGGTCTACCGAGCCGGCTGTCTCAGGTTGAGCCGGATCGGTCGCTTTAGCGGGTTTACGACTCCGTCTTGTCAGAGCCGATAGGGCAATTGGTAGCCGCTGGGATCGGTGAATCTGTTAAATCGCTCCGTCGTGTCACGCGGAACTGTAGTCGCTGAGCGCCTTCGGCGTGGGCTAACAGCCTCTTAATCTAAGCCAAGCGTCCTTGCTGCCGCGGTTCCGAATAGGTTCTTCCAGGTCGAGCGGGACTGTGGCGGCGTTGCGTAGTGCGAGGGGCAGGCAGCGGTTCTTTAAGAACGAGCGGATGCGGCCACAACTCGATCGGCCTCGGTCAATCCGCGCAATCGCGGATTGCTTCCGCGATCCGGACACGTTACCGTTTTTGGACGTGAGGAGGTGGTGTTTCCAGCCCCCGGTGGTCCGCCGCGGAGATGTTCATGAATGGTGCCCGCTCGTCGTGGTTGGTGTGGCTATGTCTGTCGCTGTCGGGATCGGCGGCGGAGATCGTCCGACTTTCGCCCGAAAACTGGGATGCCTACGCGCCCGCGGGCAAGGAAGCCGATTGCATCTACGGCGATTATGTCCTGCGCAACGAGCGCCTGATCGCGGTGATTGCCGATCCGCTGCCGTCGCGCAACGCCAACATGACGGTGCGAGACGTTGGCGGGGCCCTCATCGATCTGACGCGACGCCGTCAGCCGAGCGATCAATTGAGTGCCTACTATCCGGAAGCGCGTCGTTATCCGTTCTCGTTTCGCGCGGCGGGTGCGGAAGGGGTTGAGCGTCACTCCGTGGCAGGCGACCGGCTTCAGGTGCGCGGCCGTGATGTGTATCTCCGAGTGGCCGCCGCGGCCGCGAGAGACAAGCCCGCCGTCGAGGTAACGTACACGCTGTCCGACGACGCGGACATGGTGCTGATTCACACCCGTTATGAGAACCGCGGCGAGACAATGCTGGAGATCGACCTGATCGACTCGTTGCGGGCGGACAAAGGCTTTACGTTTGCCAAGGCCGGGCAGGCCGATTGGTTCTGGTTCTCCGATACGTTCTGGCGGCAGGCCTATGGCGTTCGCGGCATCGAGCGTCAGATTCAACCCGCGACCGATGCCGCGCCGCGCTCCGGCGCCGTGTTGCGATTTGCGGCAGAGGAGAGTTATCGCGTGAATCTGAAGCCGGGCGATTTCTTCGAGTGGAGCCGCCATGTGTTTCCGGCAGACAACTTGTTCGACGTGAAGGCGATCGCCGCCCGCTCACGCAACGAAGCGCTCCGACCCCTGCGGATCGAGGCCCGCGGCGCTGACGGCCAGCCCGCGCCGCAGGCTCTCGTGAAGCTCAGCCGCGGCGGAGTGAGCTACGGAGAGGGCTATGCGGATGGAACAGGCAAATTGCAGCTCGATGTGCCGCCGGCGAAATACGATCTGGAGGTGTCCGACATCGGCCGCGAGGCCAAGCAGGTCGAGGTGGACACCGCGCGCGACACCATCCTTCGCGTGCAGCTCACCGATCCCGGTTATGTTGTGGCCCTGATCGACGGTGCTCGGAGCCGGCCGATTCCCTGCAAGGTGCAATTCGTGGGCATCGCGCCGACGAAGGATCCGTTTTTTGCGCCAGACACCGCCGAGCACGCGGTCCACAACCTGCACTACAGCCACGATGGCCGCTTCCGCCAGCCGCTGACGCCAGGCAAATACAAAGTCATCGTCAGCTACGGTCCAGAGTACGACGCCGTCTTCACCGAGATCGAGGTGTTCGGCGGAAAAGAAACGCCGCTGAAGGCGACTCTGGTGCGCAGCGTGCAGACCCCCGGCTGGATCAGTGCCGATTTTCACAGTCATTCCAGCCCCTCGGGAGACAACACCTCCAGCCAGTTGGGGCGCGTGCTGAACCTGCTGGCGGAGCACCTCGAGTTCGCGCCTTGCACGGAGCACAACCGCATCGACACCTATGTGCCGCATCTGAAGCGGCTGGGCGCCGAGAAGCTTCTGGCCACCTGCACGGGCATCGAGCTCACGGGCCAGCCGTTGCCGCTGAATCATCAGAATGCGTTCCCGCTGATTCACAAGCCGCGCACGCAGGATGGCGGCGGGCCGACCACCGATGTCGATCCGGAAGTGCAAATCGCCCGGCTGGCACTGTGGGACAACCGCAGCGAGAAGCTGGTGCAGCAAAACCATCCCGATCTAGGAAATCTGTTCTTCGATAAGAACGGAGACGGCACGCCCGACGCCGGCTTTGCGGCCGGGTTCGGTCATATGGATGTGATGGAAGTGCATCCGCTGGACAAGCTCTTTTCGCCCGGCGTATACGAAGTGCGGGACAACCCGCGGAACAACACGATCGTGAATTGGCTGCAGCTCCTCAACCGCGGCCATCGCATCCCCGGCGTGGTGAACACCGACGCGCATTACAACTTCCACGGCTCGGGGTTCATCCGCAATTATCTGAAGAGCGACACCGACGATCCGGCCGAGATTACAACGCTGGCCATGGTGCATGCCGCCGAGCGGGGCAACGTGATCATGACCACCGGCCCTTATCTGGAGGTCTCGTTGGCCGCTGCCGGCAGCGATCGCGCGGCCTTGCCCGGAGACGATCTCGCGGCGCCCAACGGGAGGGCACGCCTGCGTCTCCGCGTGCAGTGTCCCAACTGGTTCGATATCGATCGCGTGCAGGTGCTGCTCAACGGCCGTCCCGCGGAGTCGCTCAACTTCACGCGTGCCAGCACGCCGGACCGCTTCTCCGCTGGCGTGGTGAAGTTCGAGCAGACGCTGCCGCTCGCCTTGGAGCAAGACACGCACGTGATTGTGGCAGCGCTCGGCGAGAAACTCAGCTTGGGGGAAGTGATGGGTCCCGACTTCGGGAAGCTGATGCCAATTGCCGTGTCGAATCCCATCTATGTCGATGTCGACGGCGGCGGCTTCCGCGCCAACGGCGATACGCTCGGCAGCCCGCTCCCGGTCAAAGGCGGGGTAAAGCTTTCGACAAAATAGGAGCAGCGACGGCAAGGGCCGTAGTTATTTCTTCTCGAAAGCGGCGTCGAAGGCGACGTTGCTCTTGGCAAAGTCGAGCTTCTTGACGAACTCCGCTGCCTCGCGGGCGCCATGCTCGCGATCCATGCCGCAGTCTTCCCACTCAACCGAGAGCGGACCGGTGTAGCCGATCACGTTCAGCGCGCGGATGATCTCCTCGAAGTTCACGCCGCCGCGCCCCGGAGAGCGGAAGTCCCAACCGCGGCGCGGATCGCCGAAGTTCAGGTGACTGGCCAGAATGCCCGTGCGGCCATTGAGCGCCACAATGGCGTCCTTCACATGCACGTGATAGATGCGATCCGGAAACGCGCGGATGAACTCCACGGGATCGATCCCCTGCCAGATCAGATGACTGGGATCGAAATTGAAGCCGAACTCCTCGCGATGATCCAACGCCTCCAGCGCGCGTTGGGCCGTGTACAAGTCGAAGGCGATCTCCGTGGGATGCACCTCCAGGGCGAACTTCACTCCGCACTCGGCAAACACGTCCAAGATGGGATTGAACCGTTCGGCCAAGAGGTCGAAGCCGGCATCAATGTCCTTAGGCCCGTTCGGCGGAAAGCTGTACAGCAGATGCCACACGCTGGAGCCGGTAAAGCCGTTGACGATGCTCACGCCCAGCTTCTGGGCCGCGCGGGCCGTGTTCTTCAGCTCTTCGGCGGCCCGCTTGTTCACGCCCTTGGGATCGCCATCGCCCCACACGTGCGGAGGCAGAATGCTCTTGTGCCGCGAGTCGATGTTGTCCAGCACGGCCTGCCCCACCAGATGATTGCTGATGGCCAGGCATTGCAACTCGTGCTTTTCGAGCAGGTCTCGCTTGCGGCGGCAATAGGCTTCGTCCTTAAGGGCTTTGTCGACCTCGAAGTGGTCTCCCCAGCAGGCCAACTCGATGCCGTTGTAGCCGAACTCGGCCGTCTTGCGAGCCATGTCTTCCAGCTTCAGATCAGCCCATTGTCCGGTGAACAGCGTGACCGGTCGTCCCATGTGCGGTAACTCCTGGTTCGTAAGCAAGGCCTGTGGTGCGAGAGCGGCAAACCGCCACATTCTGTCAGAAACCCCGGCGCGTGCAAGCACGTCTTCCTGCGGGTCGAGCGGCCAGCATGACCGGCCGCGCCAGGCGGGAGAATCTAGGGAGAATCTCAACGGACGCGCAAGCAATCAATCGTGGGGTTATACTGGAAACTCACGAGGCGGTCCCACAACCCAAAGTTGCCCATGTCCCATTTAGAGCAGTTGGTTGCCGAACCGCCGCCGTTTGCTTTGGACGCGGATGGCGTGTTTCGCGTTGGTTCGACACGGGTTCGTCTGGAAACGGTTCTCGGCGCCTTCCAACGTGGCTGCGCGGCGGAAGAAATCTTGCTGAAGTATCCGTCGCTCCGTTTGACGGACATCTACGCCACGATTACTTATTATCTGTGGCATTCCGACGAGGTCGATGCGTATCTCCAACAACGCGCTCGAGCCATTGCGCAGGCACGGCTTGAAACGGAAGCAGACTTTCCGGCCGCGGGCATCCGCGACCGCCTCCTCGCCCGGCGCACGGCAGAGCCTTCATGAGCGAGCTTCGCTTTTTGGCCGACGAGGATCTCGACAATGATATCCTCCGAGGCATTCTGCGAAGACTCCCGTCAGTGAATCTCGTGCGTGTGCAGGATGTGGGCTTGTCTGGCGCGGCGGATCCTCAGGTACTCGCCTGGGCCGCCCAAGAAAACCGCGTTTTGCTCACGCACGATGTGAGCACGATGACCGCACATGCCAAGATCCGGGTTTCCGGTGGCCAGCCGATGCCCGGCGTATTTGCAATTCCCCAGGATGTGCCGATCGGAATCGTAATCGATGAACTCATTCTCTTGGCTGAATGCAGCCTGGAGAATGAGTGGGCGGAACAGGTTCGATTTCTGCCGCTTTAAACCTACTCATCCGTCACGCAGCCTTCGGAGGCGGTTTTCACGGTCTTGATGTACTTGTAAAGCGTGCCGCGGAGGTTCTTGTAGGGCGGGGCTGTCCAAGTCTTGCGCCGGGAGGAGAGTTCCATATCGCTGAGGTCGACGCTGAGGCGATTCTCGGCGGCGTCGATGGTGATGCGATCGCCGTTCTTCACTAGTGCCAGCGGGCCGCCCTCCTGAGATTCGGGCGTGATGTGTCCGACGATGAACCCGTGCGAACCGCCGGAGAAGCGGCCATCGGTCAGCAGAGCCACTTCCTGACCGAGGCCCGCGCCCATGATGGCGGAGGTGGGCGTGAGCATCTCGGGCATGCCGGGACCGCCTTTGGGGCCTTCGTAGCGAATCACCACCACATCCCCTTTGACGATCTCCTTGCGTTCCAGCGCGGCAAGCATGTCTTCCTCGGAATCGTACACCTTGGCCGGTCCGCTGAACTTGAGGCCCTCCTTGCCCGTGATCTTGGCCACGGCCCCGTCCGGCGCGAGGTTCCCGCGCAAGATGCGAATGTGCCCGGTCTTCTTGATCGGCTCTTCCACCGTATGCACGATCTTCTGCCCGGCCTTGAGTCCCGGCAGTGTGGAGAGATTCTCCCCCAGCGTCTTGCCGGTGACGGTCATGCAGTCGCCATCCAGCAGGCCTTTCTCCAGCAGGTATTTCATCACCGCCGGCGTGCCGCCGATCCCGTGGAGATCTTCTTGCACGTACTTGCCGCTGGGCTTGAGATCAGCCAGGTACGGCACGCGATCCGAGACCCGCTGGAAATCGTCGATCGTCAGCGGCACGTCCACGCTGCGGGCCATGGCAATCAGGTGCAGCACGGCGTTGGTCGATCCGCCCACGGCCATCACCACCACCATGGCGTTCTCGAAGGCGCGGCGCGTCATGATGTCCCGCGGCTTGAGGTCCCGCTCCAACAGCAGGCGAATGGCGGCGCCCGCCCGCACGCACTCATCGAGCTTGCCCGGGTCTTCGGCCGGAATGCTGGCGCTGTACGGGAGGGACATCCCGAGCGCTTCGATCGCCGAAGCCATGGTGTTGGCCGTGTACATGCCGCCGCAAGCGCCCGCGCCGGGACAGGCATGCTTCACCACGGCGCTGCGGGCCGCTTCGTCCCGTTTGCCGGTGAGATACTCGCCGTAGCATTGGAAGGCAGAGACAATATCCAGCGTCTCTCCGTTGGCATGCCCGGGCTTGATCGTGCCGCCGTAGACCATCAGGCTGGGGCGGTTCACGCGGCCCATGGCCATCAGGCAGCCGGGCATGTTCTTATCGCAGCCGGGAATGCTGATGTTGGCGTCGTACCATTGGGCATGCATCACCGTCTCAATGCTATCGGCGATCAGGTCGCGGGATTGCAGGGAGTAGCTCATGCCCTCCGTGCCCATCGAGATGCCGTCGCTCACACCGATGGTGTTGAACCGCAGTCCCACCAGGCCGGCCGCCTGCACTCCCTGCTTGACCTTCTCCGACAGCAGGTTGAGGTGCATGTTGCAGGTGTTCCCCTCGTACCAGACACTGGCAATGCCCACCTGGGCCTTGTGCATGTCTTCTTCGGTCATGCCGGTGCCATACAACATGGCCTGGCTTGCCCCCTGACTCTTGGGCTGCGTAATGCGGGCACTGAACTTATTCAACGACGCCATGCGAAAAACTCCTCCCCTTGAATCACGAAATCAGTGCGTGCATTATTCCGTCCGGGGCCGCGACTCGCTAGGCTTGGATCGATACTTCCTTCCTCATGACGGCGACTCGATGACACGCACCAGCATGTGGTTGTTCACAGCGGCGGCTCTTACTCTGGCGATCGCCTCCGCAGGACGCGCGCAAACCCCGGCAAAAGGCGCGAGCTTCGATCGCGAAAAACTCATCGCCTGGTGCATTGTCCCCTTCGATGGCAAACGCCGCGGGCCGGCGGAGCGGGCGGAGATGCTTACGCGGTTGGGGCTGAAGAGGGTGGCCTACGATTGGCGGCCGGAGCATGTGGCGACGTTCGAAGAAGAAATTCTCCAGTACAAGCGGCACGGCATCGAGTACTTCGCCTTCTGGAGCACGCACGAAGAGGCCTTCAAGCTGTTCGAGAAGCATGGCTTGCATCCGCAGGTGTGGCAAACCGCACCGTCGCCCGCTGGCGCGGGTGATGCAGAGCGGGTGAAGGCGGCCGCGATGCAGATGTTGCCGTTGGTGCAGCGAACTCGCAAACTCGGCAGCAAGCTGGGGCTGTACAATCACGGCGGCTGGGGTGGCGAACCGGCCAATCTGGTGGCCGTGTGCAAGTATCTGCGCCAGCAGCACGACGCCGCGCACGTGGGCATCGTCTACAACCTGCACCATGCCCATAATCACATCGACGACTTCGCCGCCGCGCTGACGCTCGTCAAGCCGTATCTGTTGTGCCTGAACATCAACGGCATGACGCGCGACGGCGAGAACGTGGGCCGCAAGATTCTCCCGGTGGGCGAAGGCGAGTTCGACGTCAAGCTGCTGGGCATCGTGCGCGACTCCGGCTACGACGGACCGATCGGCATCATCGGCCACACGCAAGACGATGTGGAGCAGAAGCTGCAAGACAACCTCGAGGGGCTGAAGTGGATCCTGCCACAGTTAAACGGCAAGCCCGCGGGGCCGAAGCCCGCGTTTCGCACATGGCCGCCGAAGAAGCAGGCGGCGCAACCGCACGGCCATGTGCATGCTCCGGTTGTTGCGGTGGCGACGAAAACGGCATCGAGCAACGCCGAGTATTCCCAGGAGATCGTGGCAGCCTTGATTGCGAAAGCTCGTCACAGCGGCGATCCGCATCGCGGGCTGATGGTCTACGCCTCGGCCAAATCGGCCTGCTTATCTTGTCACAAACTCGGGAAGCACGGCGGCACGGTGGGACCGGACCTCACGGCCATCGGCAAGCAGCGGAAACCGGAGGAGCTGGTCGAATCGGTGCTGTGGCCCAAGCGGCAAGTCAAGCCGGAGTACATGGCCCACGCGGTCATTGATGCCAGCGGCCGCACGCATCAAGGCTATGTGGTGCAGCGCGATGATCGCCATCTGGTGCTGCGCGATCCGACGAAGGCGCTCCAATCCGAAACGACATTTCAGTTCGACGAGATCGAGGGAACGCGCGAAGTTGGCACGCTGATGCCGGACAATCTGGTGGCGATCCTGTCCGCGGAGCAGTTAGCCGATCTGGTCCGTTTCCTGATGGAGTCCGGAGCCGACAATGCCACGCTGCGAGCCGAGGAGGCCGAGGCCCTGCTGGCCCACGCGCAGGCTCATTTGCAAGGTCCGGCCACGTTCCCGTTCGATCGGCGTCCGTTGGATCCGGCCCGCTGGCCGAGTTGGCAAGCGCACGTCAACCGCGATCGTGTGTACGACTTCTACGCCAAGGAGGCCGATTACTTTCGCACCCGCACGCCCCTGCCGCCGCTGATCGCCGAGTTTCCGGGACTCGATGGCGGCGCGCTGGGGCATTGGGGGAACCAGAACGACACCACCTGGGCCAGCGACGAGTGGAACTCGACGAGGCTCGGATCGCTGCAAGCGGGCGTGTTTCGCGGTGCAGGCCTGACCGTTTCCCGCGGCGTGTGCGTGAGCCTCGGCGACATGGCGACCTGCTTCAATCCCGACACGCTCACTTACGATGCGGCCTGGAGCGGCGGGTTCGTCAAGTTCTCATCCGTTCGCCACGGGTTCCTGCACGGACTGTTGCAGGACGGCACTCCACTGCCGCGACCGGACGGAAAAAAGCCCGCCGAGGAGTTCACGTATCACGGCTTCTATCGACACGGCGACCGCGTGGTGTTCGCCTACTGCTTGGGCGAAACGGAGATGCTCGATGTGCCGGGAGTCGAGGAGCGCCGCTTCAAGAGATCAATCGCCCCGCGCAGCGAGCATCCTCTGCGGCACCTGTTGGAAGAAGCTCCCGCGCAGTGGCCGCAGGAGTTTGAGACACCCATCGAACTGGGAACGGACGCGCCCTATGCAATCGATACGATTACGTTGCCCGTGAAAAACCCCTGGAACGCGGAGCTGTTTTGCAGCGGGCATGCGTTCCTGCCCGATGGCTCGGCACTGGTCTGCACGATGCAGGGGGACGTGTGGCGCGTTTCGGGTTTCGCGCATCCGTCGCGCACGGCCCGCTGGCGGCGGTTCGCGGCCGGCTTGCATCATGCCCAGGGGCTGGTGGCCGATGCCGACGGCATCTTCGTGCTGGGGCGAGACCAGATCACGCGATTGCACGATCTCAACGCCGATGGCGAGGCTGATTTTTACGAGTGCTTCAGCAACGCTTATCGCACCTCGCCCGCCGGGCACGATTTCATCTGTGGACTGGAGCGCGATCAGGACGGCAACTTTTATACTGCCTCGGGGAATCAGGGCCTGCTGCGAATCACGCCCGATGGCCGGCGTGCCGAGGTTCTTGGCACGGGCTTCCGCAATCCGGACGGTTTGGGGCTGTTGCCCGACGGCACGATCACGGTGCCTTGCTCCGAAGGCGATTGGACGTGCTCTTCCATGATCTGCGCCGCGCGGCCCTCGCGCTTGGCTAGCGCGGCCCCGCCGCACTTTGGTTATCCCGGTCCGAAGGACGGCCGCGTGCCGGAATTGCCGCTGGTGTATCTGCCGCGCGGACTCGACAACTCCAGCGGCGGGCAAACGCTCGTCAGCAGCGAACGGTGGGGACCCCTCAATGGCCAGTTGCTGCACTTCTCCTACGGCACGGGTTCGCACTTTCTGGTGCTGCGGGACGAGGTCGTGGGGCAGATGCAAGGCGCCGTGGTGCCGCTCGCCGGCGAGTTTCGCTCCGGCGTCCATCGCGGCCGCTTCAGTCCGTTCGACGGCCAGCTTTACGCGTGCGGCATGCAAGGCTGGGGCTGCTACACGCCCGACGAGGGCTGCTTTCAGCGCGTGCGCTACACGGGCGATGCCGTGCAACTTCCGATCGCTCTTCGCGTACACACCAACGGCGTGGCCATCACGTTCTCCGGTGATCTGGAATCGGAGACGGCTAACCAAGCGGGCAGCCATTTCGCGCAGTGCTGGAATTATCGCTACGGACCGGGCTACGGATCGCCGGAGCTCTCTGCACGTCACCCGGGCATGCGCGGCCACGATACGCTGACGATTACCTCCGGCCACGTCGCCCCCGATGGCCGCACGCTGTTCCTGGAGATTCCTGACTTGCAACCGGTGAACCAACTGCATCTTCGCGTGCAGCCGGCCGCCGGCGTGTTCCGCGACTTGTTCCTCACCGTTCACAAGCTGGGCGAGGCGCACACCGATCTTCCCAACTACCGCGCGGTCGCCAAGACAATACAACCGCATCCGATCCTGGCCGATCTCGCCTTGGCCACGCGAATGGCGCCGAATCCGCATCGGGCTAAGCTGGCCAATGCTCACGCGATCAAAGTGGAAACGGCCAGCAATTTGTCTTACGCCACACGTTCGTTCCGGGTGCGGGCGGGCGAAGCGATCGCGCTGACGCTTTCCAACCCGGATGTCGTACCCCATAACTGGGCCTTGGTGCAGCCCGGCTCGATGGAACGCGTGGGCGAGCTGACCAATCAACTCGTCTCGGATCCCGATGCCGCGCTGCACCACTACATTCCCAAGACCCCGGATGTGTTAGCCTACACCAGCGTGGTCCTGCCCCGCGACGAGGGAACGATCTACTTTCGCGCTCCGCGGCAACCGGGGCGTTACCCCTATCTCTGCACCTTTCCCGGCCACTGGAAAGTGATGAACGGCGAGATGCTCGTCGATCCCGCCGAGTGAGGCCGACGAGTGACGATGGATTCGCAAACGCTTAAGTTTCGCGTCGGCGTGATGGTGCTGGCCAGCATCGTGCTTGTCTCCGTCCTGACCGTGTTGTTCGGCGATCTCGATCGGTGGAAGCCCGGCTACGACATCCACGTAGTGCTTCCCGATGCCACCGGCGTGCAGCGCGGCACGCCGGTGCGCAAGAGCGGCCTGCTGATCGGCCGCGTGCGGAACATGCAACTGGCGCCCGAGGGCGTGCGGCTGACGCTCCGGATCGATCAACAGATTACCCTCACGCGCGACGAGACGTGCGTGCTGCGAACCGGCCTGCTGGGCGACGCCGAGTTGACCATCGTCCCCCGGTGAGGTTCGTAGTTCCGTAGTACCGGCTTCAGCCGTAGGAATCGCCTGAAGGCGGTCCACGGGTCAGGCGATAAGCCGCTTCAGCCGCCTGAAGGCTTAGTATTACCCACAATTCTCGCGGGCCTGGCTG
>JBGTDH010000151.1:0-4558 GCA_041748435.1 Pirellulales bacterium | reverse complement strand
CGGCGTTGCCGTTGCGAAAATGTCCGTTACGCGAGCGACTCGCGCCGTGGGAGCAGCTCCGCACGGGCAGACTCAGGGGCATGCGCGATGGCGCGATCGAAGCAGCGGCGGGCATCGAGCAAGTTGCCCAACTCCTGATGGCAGGCGGCGAGCGTGGACAGGCACGTCCATTCCTCGTGCCCGGAGATTTCGCAGGCGCGCTCGGCCAGCTCCAACGCCACACGCGGATTGCGCAGGTGCAGGTCGGGGCAGTGGAGCCAGAAGCGGGCAAAGTTGCGGTACGCCTCCCACACTTGCGGCGCCAAACGCAAGGCTTCCACATGGTCGGTCACCGCTTTTTCATAATCCTGCGATGCGCCATGCAATACGCTGCGGGCATTGAAGGCGTGGCTGCTCCTGGGGTCCAGGCGAATGGCCTCATTAAAGTCGGCCAGCGCCTGCTCGTGATCTCCCAACGCCGTGTAGGCCAGCCCGCGGCTGTTGTAGGCGCTGGCCAGATCGGGATGCAGCCGAATGGCGGCGCTGAAATCGGCGGCGGCTTGCGGGAAGCTGCCTCGTTCGTAGTGGCACTCCCCACGGTGCCGCCAGGCCAAGGCAAAGTCTGGACGGCGCTCGACCGCATGGCCATAGTCTTCGATGGCGTGATCCAGATCGCCGCTGCCGCGATGCAAGTCGCCGCGGAGATACCAGGCATCGGCCAGATCGGGCATCAGCCGCAGGGCTTCGTTAAGGTTCGACAGCGCCTGGTCGTTGTGTCCCAGGAACAGCTCGACGAAGCCGCGGTTGTACCAGCCGATGGCGCGCTGCGGCCGCAGTGTGAGCTCGTGCTGATAATCGGCCAGGGCCAGGTCGAACTCGGCCAGCGCGGTGTGGACGAAGCCGCGGTTGTGCCAGGCGTTCACCAGGGAGGCATCGCGGCGAATGGCCTCGTTGAGATCGGGCAGCGCTTCCTCGTATTTCGCCATGGCCGCCGCGGCGAAAGCACGGTTGAGCCACGCCAGCGCCATGCCGGGCGCAAGCTGCACGGCCTGATCAAAATCTTCCCAGGCGCGCGGATACTCTTGCCGGGCCATGAAGACCAGGCCGCGATTGTTCCAGGCGCCGGCGAAGCGCGGATCCAGCCCGATCGCAGAATCGAAATCGGCTAACGCCTTGGTGTGCGCCTGGCAAGCCGCGTAGCAGTAGCCGCGATTGTTGAGAATCTTGGCCGAGCCGGGCGTGATGGCCAGCGCGCGGCTGAACTCCAGAATCGCCGCATCGTGCTGGCCCTGATTGCTCAGCGCCACGCCGCGCTGATTATACGTCTCCGCCTGCTGCGTGGGTGTGCCCGAAGGCGGAGCGGGGAGCGCCGGCCGCTGGGGCGTCTGGCCTTGAGCGAAGAGGCTTTCCACCGCGTCGGCATTCAGACGTTCGACGTCGTGAAAGGTCTTGCCGCAGCCGGGGCAATCCAGATTGCTGGCCGCAGGTGTTTCGATCTCGTGCCGGCAATAGGGACAGCGAACCAGCACGCGGCTCTACTCCCTTTTGGCCAGCGCATCGCGGAGCTGCGCCAGCAGTTCCTTGAACTTCGGATGCGATCGCAGCGGCTCGTAATCGGGCTCCATCTCCAAGTAGACGGCGTCTTTATAGCCGTTCGCCAGGGCGGCCGTGATGGCCTCAACGGCCTGCTCGCAATAGCCGGCGGCTTCGGCCGGTTCGGAAACCGCTGCCGCGCACTGGGCATAGGCACGGGCCACATCGAGCAGCAGCTCGTTGTCTGCCTCGGGCTTCTGGCGATAGGTCGCCGCCATCTCCGCGGCGCGCACGTGCTGCTTGCAGTGTGCCAACGCGAGCATCAACTCCATTTGCCGACGATCGTTCGTGGCATCCCGGGCGACAAGGGCTTCGCGGACTTCCAACGAACGGGCGAATTGCTCGGCAGCTTGCTCCGTCTCGCCGCGGCGCAGAGCCAGGTTTCCCAGTCGATAGTGCGCCAGGCCCAGATCGCGCTGATAGTCGGCGATCTCCTTGTCCACCTCGACCAACCCCTGCACGTGCTGCAAGGCAGCTTGATATTGCATTTCGGCATCGTCCAGGTTGTCCGTGTGAAGGTAGATGTCTCCTAGATTTCCGTGCGTGCGGGCCAGTTCGAATCTGTGGTTGCGGTTCGTCGGCGCGGCCGCGAGTAGTTTCTCGCGCAGTTCCAACTCATCGCCATATACCTGGATGGCCGTGGCGGAGTCGCCCTTGCGAAAACTGACTTCGCCGACCGCCAAGTTCGAGCGGGCCAGATTCTGTGCTAGTTGACCCCGCAGGAGCTGGCGCTGCGGCGCGGTGAAGGCCTTCAGATCGGGATGGTCCTCCGGCGTCTGCGTTAGCTTCTGCCGGATTTCGCGAGCGCGCAGGAAATGAGGCAGCGCTGCGGCAGGATCCCCCAGGCGGTAGATCGTCGTACCGATACGGATATGATCCTCAGACAGCTCATTCTGGGTTAGGAACTTGTTGGCGGCGTTCTCGCCGGGCTTGGGCACGGCGGGTGCGTCGAGAATCTGCTGCCGCACGTCGAGCGCCTCGCGATAGTAGGTCAGCACCGCCTCCATATCGCGTCCTTTCTCCTGCGTGATTGAACCCATATCCCGGAGCGATTTGGCAAGATTGGCGCGGGAGGCGTCGCTTCCTTCTTTGATGCGCACGCGTTCCCGGGAAAGCTCGAGCGCCTTCGCGAACCGGCTCGCGGCCCGATCGGTTTCGCCCAGCTGGCGGAACAAACCCCCCAGCTGCAAATGGATCATGAGTTGTGTGACTTCCTTGCTGGTGGACTTATCCACGACGTTGGCCACCTTGTCCAACTCGGTGAGCGCCAGGTTCAGGGTGTCTTTTTTCAACTGCTGCATGCCGGGGGCATCGCTGAGGGCGCGCTGCAACTTGTCGACCAGGGTTTGGATGGTCTGCAATGCCACGGTGGCCTGCTGGCTGGCAAGTGCGGCATTTTCGTCCGCTGCTTTCTTGGCGGCATCGGCCAGCAAGCGCTGTTCCTGCTCTTCCCGTGCGTTCTGTTCGGCGATTCTTGTTTGCTTCGTCGCTTCCGCGGCGTTCTCCTCGGCGAATCCGCGCTGCTTTTTGGCCTCCGTGGCTTCGTTCTGCGCCACCGTGCGCAGGTCGTCCGAGGTCTTCTTCTCTTCGGCGATGACCTTGTTCTGCCGCGCAAACGTGTAGGCAAATGCGGTGGAGACGCCCAAGCCCACCAGCAGCAGCAGGAGCGAAGCGGCGCTGAGCGCCGCGATCCTGGGGTTGCGCTGGCACCAGCGTAGGAACCGCTCCGCGTTGCTTACGGGGCGGGCCAGGATGGGTTCGCCCTTTAAGAACCGCGACACGTCGTCGGCCAACGCCCCGCAATCCTCGTAACGCTTGGTTGGCTCCTTTTGCAGGGCCTTCAGGCAGATCGTTTCCAGGTCGACCGGCACCGAAGGGGCCAACTGTGTGGGATGCACGGGCTCCCGCGATTGCACCTGGTCCAACGTGTCCAGGATCGAAGCGCCTTGAAACGGCGGGCGACCGGTGAGCAGCTCGTACAGAATCGCGCCCACGCCGTATTGATCCGAGAGCGGGCCCACGGCGTGGATGTCGCCGCGCGCTTGCTCGGGGGCCATGTAGCTGGGCGATCCGAGAATCGTCCCGCTGCGCGTGTGCGTGTCGTCGCACTCCACGGCTTTGGCCAATCCGAAGTCAGTGACCTTCGGCACGCCGTCCACGGTGATCATCACGTTCGCCGGCTTGAGATCGCGATGCACGATCTGCCGCTGGTGGGCAAAGTGCATGGCGCGCGCGATCGACTCGACAATGCGAGCAGCTTCTTGTGCCCGCTGCGGCTGCCGATTGATTTTTTTATCCAGCGGGGCGCCGTCGACATACTCCAGGGAAAAGTAGGGCAGGCCATCGTGTTCGCCCACCTCGTAGATCTGCACGATGTTGACGTGCTGCAGCCGAGCCACGGCCATGGCTTCCGTGTGAAACCTGGCGAGCTTATCGGGGCTGGCGTGTGAACCGGCCAGCACCATCTTGAGGGCCACGACGCGCTTGAGTTTCTTTTGCCGCGCCTTGTAGACCACCCCCATCGCGCCGCGGCCAAGCTCGCCGACAATGTCGTACCCTGGCACTGTCGGAAGGACCCGCGGCGCCGGTGCGGGCATGGCCAGGGTGCGCAGAGAATCGGCGTTGCCGTCGGAGCTGAACTCGGTCGTCGCGGCCGCGCCTCCCCGTCGGAGAAACTCACTGGTTTCCAGGGAGAACTGGAGATCGGCCGTGCCTTTTAAATCGGCGGCAGTGGCCGATTGTTCCCGCGACGAGGAAGCTGGCACTGCCAGCGTTTCGGACGATTGATCCGGGGCGGGTTCGTTCATGGAAGCGGACCAGTGGAGCCAAAAGTGAACATCGCTATGATAACCCGTTTGTAGGGGAATCCAAACCACTTTTCCGGCCGGAGGCACCAGGCATCTGATGCTGGCGCCGTGGCGGGGGCGTCTCGATAGCTCTAGGCGCGGCAGGCAGGCTCTGTATACTACGCGGCCCTTACATTCGC
>JBGTDH010000150.1:0-3109 GCA_041748435.1 Pirellulales bacterium | reverse complement strand
GCCTGCTCGGGGGCCATGTAATCGATCGTGCCCATCACCACTCCGGTGTTGGTGAGCTGCTGATCAGCCATGCTGCCGTCGTCGATCCGCGCCAACCCCATGTCGAGAATCTTCACCACGCCATCCTGGTCGAGCAGCAGGTTGGCCGGTTTGATGTCGCGATGCACGACCCCTTTGGCATGGGCAAACGCCAAACCTCGGGCAGCTTGCAAGATGTAGTCGACCGATTCGTTCACGGGCAACGGGCCGCGCTGGTTGACAATCGCCGAGAGGTCTTGGCCTTCCACGCACTCCATCACAAGGTAGTGCACCCCACGTTGCACGCTCGCATCGAGGGCAGCCACGATATTGGGATGGTTCAGTTTGGCGGCGGCTTTTACTTCGCGTTGAAAGCGTTTGATGGCAGCGTCATTTTTGACCGTCGCCGGCGGAAGCAGCTTGATGGCCACCAGCCGATCCATCACACGGTGCTGGGCCTTGAACACCTGCCCCATGCCGCCGGCACCGATCCTGGCCAGCAAGACATAGTCGCCCAGCACCAGCGGCGTGCCACTGCCCGAGAGCAGTTCTTCCGCCTGGAACTTGGTCAGCGTCTCCCGCTGGACCAGCAGTTTGGCGAACGTCTTGCCGTCCTTCGGTCGCGCTGCTGCGGGCAGCGCCGACCAAATGGCCTTCAACTCGTCAGCCGGCATCAGGCCCGCCGCGACGATGGCTTTTCCAAGTTGGTCAACGCTAACGGACAACGGCGTCCCCCGTATCAACCGTTGGGAAGCGTGCCTTCGTAGCCCAGGCTGTCCAGAAACTTACGGGCGGCAATGTACTCGCCGGAGGCCATGCGCTCGATCTGCTTGCGCAATTCGGCTCGCATCGATTCTACGGCGTCGCGAATGTCGGTGGCGATTCCCGGCGCGGCCTGGGCGCTGGCACGCAGCGTGAACAGCGATTCGACTTGCTTGCGCGGCGAGGCGAACTCCGCGGTTTGCAAGCCGTCGGGCCAGAGGATTTCCCCGGACGACGGATCGAACTCGCTCAGGCTCAATCGCGGTGGCTCGCCGGAGGGCCGGTTTTTCAGGTAGCGCTGCACCGATTGCTGTCGCTTTGCCGACTCCTGCGCCACGTAGGCGGCGTTGATTGCCTTCTTGGCAAAGAAGGTTTCCGTCCACTTCAACTGATTATCCATGTAACGGCTGCGCGCGATTTCGTTGTTGATGCGCGCTCGGGAAACATTACGCGTGGCCTGCCCGCGGGCACGAATCACATTGGCAGTGCCGTGCAGATGCGCAGACGCCGCGGTTGCCCCGCGCCGCCGCGCCTGCGCCTCGCCGCGGAGTGTGGCGAGTAGTAACGTCGCGAGTACGATGAGTGTGATCTTACGCATGGTCCGCCTGCGCCGTTTTTCCACTGTCCAAGACTCCATCGCCCGCCAGCAGCTGTCTTATTGGCGGTGCAAAAAGAGTTGTACTCGCGTCGCTTGTGACTCAGAATGGCAACTCCTACAAGAGCACTGTACTATGGCCGATCCGTCATAACAACCTTGCCCATTGGAATCCGCATGAAGAAGTCTCGGTTCGCCGCGTGGATTGTCCTGCTCGTTGTCGGTTGGACGCCATTGCTTCGCGCGGAAGACGTACCGGCGTTGATCCGCGATCTCGATTCATCCGACCCTGCCGCACAGATTCGCGCTGCCGCGGCGTTGGGTGATTTGGGCACCGAGGGAAAGCCCGCAGTGCCGCATCTGGCGAAAGCCCTGGGCGTTGCCGATACAGCCCTGCAGCACGAGATCCTGCTTTCGCTGGGACGTCTCGGGCCCGATGCCGCCGAAGCCGTACCGGCGCTGATCCAACTATTGCCCAAGAACGAAGCGAAGACCCTGATTCGCAGCACCGCCATTGACACGCTGCGCATGGTCGGGCCTGCGGCAAAGCCGGCCGTGCCGCAGTTGAAACAGTTGCTCGATGCAAAGGTGGCAAGCATCAGCACCAGCGCCGCCCGCGCTTTGCTGGCGTTGGAACCTGATAATCCGGAATTGATGCCCACGCTACTGCGGGAGCTGGTCGACGGACTATCGGCGCGAAAAGCGACGATGCGAAGCGACTCAGCCAAGGCGCTGATGGAGCTTGGGGCGCCGGCCGTGCCGGAACTCATCAAGGTTCTGGAGCAGGGCGCCAAAGCCGAACGAGATGTTTGCGACGCACTCGCCGGCATCGGACCGGATGCCAAGCCCGCCATCCCGGCACTCTTGAAGCTGCTGGACGCAGAATCGGGCGTCAGCCGCCGGCACGCGGTGGCGGCCTTGGGAGAAATCCGCGGCAAGCCAAATGTTGTGATTCCGCAGCTCATCTCCCGGCTCTCCGATTCGAACAATTACGTTTGTGCCAGCGCTGCCAAGGCGCTGGGGAGTTATGGACCTCGGGCGGAACCAGCCGCTCTGGCGCTGGCGCGTCAGGTTATCGAAGGCCGGACCTCCCAGGTGCGGCTGGCCTGTGCGAATGCCCTGGGCGAGATTGGGCCTCGCGCCAGCGCCGCGGTGCCAGCGCTGGGCAAGGCGCTGGACGATGCGGAGGGTTCTGTGACGCTGAGCGCGGCGGAGGCCTTGGGAAAGATTGGCCCTGCCTCAACGCCGGTGCTCGTCGAAAGGCTCTCAAATCCTGACATGCGTGCGATCGCCGCAAATGTCCTGGGAGAGATCGGTCCAGGCGCCAAGGACGCTGTTCCGGCTCTGGTGACAGCCCTGCAGTCTAACGACGTAGAGGCCCGGCAAGAAGTCGTGTTGGCTTTGGCCGCCATCGGCCCCGACGCCAGGACAGCCGGCGCTCCGCTGCTCAAGCTGTTGCAGGCCGAAGGCGAGCCGACACGGGCTGCCGCCGCGTTTGCACTGGCCAGCATCGGCGACAGCGCCGCCGTCGCCGCGCTGAAGCAGACAGTGGGTGCCAGCGACGAATTGCTCTCTCTGGCCAGTGCCCGCGCGCTGTTGAGATTGGCGCCGGGCAATGCGGAACATTTACGTCTCGCCGTGTCGGCGCTGGCCGCGGCCCTGTCGCGGAAAGATGCCGACCTTCGCTGGGAAGCGGCGCAGACCCTGGCCGACCTTGGTCCGGCGGCCGCCAGT
>JBGTDH010000149.1:0-5293 GCA_041748435.1 Pirellulales bacterium | reverse complement strand
TCGCTGAGGCCGGCGAGCTCTTCGCGCGTCTCGACGAGGACGGCGGCGGCGTTGGTTTCATTCAGGAGGTTCTGCTTGAACTGGGTAGAAAGCGTCGCGAGCTCAGCATTCTTCCTCTTGAGAGCGTCCTGGTCGGCCGTGGAGAGTTGGGCGCCCGCGCGAACGAAATCGAGATGGTAGCGCTCGAGCAGGCGCAACGACTCCGCATCCAATCCGAGCGATGTGCGATTTTCATAAAGTTGGTGGATGCGCGCAAAAAGGGCGCGGTTGAGGTAGATCGCGTCGCGGTGGGCGGCGAGGCGGGGCGACAGGACAGCGTCGAGCTTGTCGAGCGTGGCGTTGGTGTACGCGCCGGTGAGGATGCCAAACACCGTGTTGACGCGCTCCAGCAGCCCGCCGCTGCGCTCCAGGGCCACGATGGTGTTGTCGAAAGTCGCGGGCGCGGGACTGTCCGCGATGTTCGCCACTTCCCGCAGGTTGTCCGCCATCCCCTGCTCGAACGCGGGCGAGAAATGCTCGTCCTGGATCGCGGCGAACGGTGGCAGGTGGTAAGGCAGCGTGCTTTCAGTCAGAAGCGGATTGGCCATGGGAGATGGAGCGGATTCAGTTGCCCACGAATTGACGCTCAGCAGGGCAGTGAGGGCGAACGAAGGCAGTGCAGCGCGGAAGGAAGATGAGGCACGCATGATGACGAAGGGCCCTTATCGAGAATCGAGCACGTTCGCTCCTTGAGCGATTTCAAAGCGAATTCTATGGTTGGCTGAGCGTGGCGTCCAATGATCGTACCAAAGCAGCTCATCCAGGGCGGGCGCCGTGTCAACCAGCTCCGGCAGGCACGCCAGCAAGATCAGGAACAGCCCGGCGAAAGCCCAGCGCATGCGCGGGGAGAGCCAGGATTTTCGAGGCTTGCTCGGGGCTGATTCGAGGGAACTCGTGGTGGGCGTCGTCGTCATGTCAGCTAACTTGTCGATGTGCCAGGCAACGACTCTCCCAGGCGCAAGTTATCAAAACTATCCCGAATGTCTAGTGTCCTATTTGAGCGGAGAAGACTCGAATTGCATGGGGCCGGCTAGGACTTTGCTCTTGAATGGATACACTTCTATCACATCGCTCGACCTAATTGCGGAGACCAACAACTTGCTTGCAGGTGAAATCTACGCCCCGGGGAAGATCCGGCTGATCGACGTTCCCGAGCCCAAGCTGGAACAAGCCCTGGAGGGCGCCAGTAGCGGCGAAATCATCTTTCAAGTGGAGCTGGCGTGCCTATGCGGCTCGGACCTGCTCTTCTTTGAGGGAGACTACGAAGAATATCCCCCCGAGATCGGACACTCGCTGCACGAAATGATAGGCACCGTGCTGGCGACCAATGGCCAGCGGTTCCGCCGCGGCGACCGCGTGCTCTGCGTGCCCAACAACCAGGTGGGCCTGTTCGAGCGGTTTCGCATTACGGAAGAGCGGGCCATTCCGCTGGATCCGCGCCCCAGTCAGGAAGAGGCTCTGCTGGCCCAGCCGCTAGGGACGGTGATCTACGCGCTGCGCAAGCTCACTAACCTCATCGATTGGAACGTCGCCGTGGTGGGTCAGGGTCCTATCGGCCAACTGTTCAACGCCACTCTTCGTAACTTGGGCGCGCGGCAGATCATCGGCATCGATCTGCTCCCGTCGCGATTAAAGACCAGCCCGCGCATGGGCGCCACGGCCACCATCGACTCCAGCCGCGAAGATCCGATCGAAGGCGTACGGCGCCTGACGGGGGGCGCCATGGCAGACCTGGTGGTGGAAGCCGTGGGCCACCGCGAGCAGGCCCTGAATCTATGCGTCGATCTGTGCCGGCCGCAGGGGCACATCTTTTTCTTTGGCGTCCCGCGCGAGCAGCTCGACGGCATTCAGTGGCGCAACCTGTGGCTCAAAAACCTTTGCGTCCACACGAGCGTCGGTCCGGACTTCACGCGCGATTTTCCGCTGGCCATGCGCTGGATCAACGAGGGGCGCATCGACGTGTCGCCCATCATCACCCATCGCTACCCGCTGGCCGAGATCCAAGCCGCCTTCGACACCTTCCGCCACCGCCGCGACGGCGCGCTGAAGGTCTTCCTCGACTTCCCGCCGCGCTGAAATCTACGACTGTGTCTCGTAGGGCCCAGGAAGCGCAATTCGGGCATAGGTCGTTGCGAACTGCTGTGCCAGATGCTCCCGATACGGGGAGCCAATGCGGCCCAGGCGTTGACCCGAGTTAATCGGACGTTCAATCAGGCGACGCGGCACCGTGTGCAGGTCGCGTAGATCAACGATCGATTCAGGGATCGGCCCAGCAGGCAGAAAGTACCATCCCTAAACTCGATGCAGTCGCACCTGATCGATGATTGCCTTGACTTTGAGCACTCCCTGGCTCACGAGTTCTTCTGCCGAGTGGACAATTGCCACGACGACACGGCCGCTTTTGGACTGTGCCAGATCGCAGGCCTGCGTGAGGACTACAACGCGCAGCGCTGCTTCCAGGGGTTCTGGCGGCGTGCTGTCGGCCGTTTCGTTCCACACGAGGATCGGACAAGCGTCAGTAATATCGCCCTGGGAGAGAGCAATATTCGCGGTGACAGGCTGATAAATCACTGCTGTGAATCTGGCAAGTATGCCAGGTCGAGGAGGCGAACCGCCGTACGACGCTGTCTGATGCGACGTGCCGGCCCAATACGGGGCAAGTCGAACGGTGCGGGGATGCTTGGATCCATCAATGGCTCGTCTGCTCGCCGGATTTGGGGAGCTTCTATTCTTTGCAAGGTGACGCGCACGGGACCCGGCGGCCAATCGACAGGCTGGGCCAACTGAAGCGACAACGTGTAACGTACCGGGCAACTCCACGCCAATGCGAGACGCTGCAAACTTCGCAAGAACGCCAGCAAGTCGTGAAGGTCCTGCTACTTCATTCGCACTGAGTACTGAGTTACTCATTACTGACAGCCTCCGCCCCCAGTCTACCGTCGGCGTCACTGCGGTGGCGACGTGCGCTGCATCGCCTCCCAGCGCTCGTAGCGGCTGCGCCAGTTCTCGGGGGTGAGGCGATGAGCGAGAGCTCCCTGTCCCGCCAGCTCCAGCGCGGCCTGGAAGTCCAGCACGTCCCGCCAGGTGATTTCCCGCGGCGGCTGCGCGGCGTGGAGAGCTTCCAAGTAACGCCGCAAGGTGGCGGTCTGCTGCTCGACATCGGGCTTCAATTGCCGCCACTGCTCTGCCCAAGCGGCCGGCAGCTCGGAGCGCCAACTCAGTTCGCGGGAAAACGTCTCTCGCAGCGTGTCGCCGCAGGCTGGATCGAACAGATATCTGGCCAGATGCTCGTCGAAGGCTTCGTTGCCTGTGTGCCACCGCTGCACGAGCAGGCGGAGGGAATCGGCATCGGGGCGCTCGGTTTGGAATTGCGCCATCTGTTGCCCAAAGGCCGCATAGCTGGCGGCGCTGGTGACCTGGTAGCAGGCCCATTGCCGCCGCAACGTCTCACGGCGGATATAGATTGCCCCCAGAGCAACGATTCCAAGGACGGCCAGTGTAAAATAGATGGAGCGGCGCATGGCCCTTGTATTGTACGCCGCGCGTGCCAACACTAACACGATCGTTCGCCTGCGCCGGAGCCGAATATGGCTAAGAAGAAAGTCGTCAAGAAGAAGGCCTCGGCAAAACCGGCGGCCAAGAAGAAAGGCAAAAAGAAGCCGGCCCAACGCAAGCCAGCTTCGCTCGGGCGGCCGATCGTCACTGCCGAGGAGCAGCTCTATATGCTCTTCAAGGACGATTACCATGCCCGCCAGATCTTCGAGTTTCTGCGAGTGGAGAGCGTGGGCGAGCTGGAGGGCTACTCGCCCCAGGAGATCGTCAATCGCCTGAGCCGCCCGGTCGTCGAATCGGTCGATCGGATCCGCCGCACCCTGGCCGAGAAGAACCGCTGCCTCTCGGGCGACATCGAATTCGCGCTAGAGCACAAGTCTCGCATTCAAGACAAACCCGCCTGAGGAATCTGCCCGTGAACTGCTTGCGAACTATTTGCGCCTGCCTCGTAATCGGGGGCGCTGCGGCGGCGCAGACATCCGGCGGCGCCGTGATCTGGGAGATTAACAACCTCAAGACGATCGGCGGACATGCCGCCACCGTAGTCGGGGCGCCGCGCGTCGTCCCCGCGCCAACGGGCCAAGGCCTCGAGTTCGACGGCGTGGACGATGCCGTGTTCCTGCCGATGCACCCCACAGCGGGTTGGTCCCAATTCACGGCCGAAGTGATCTTTCGCCCGGCGGCCGAGGGTCCGCCGGAGCAGCGATTCTTTCACCTGCAAGAGGCGGGCAGCGAGAACCGCGTGCTGTTCGAGACGCGTCTGACGGCCGATGGCCAGTGGTTTCTCGATACGTTCATCAAAACGGTGGACGCCGATTGCACCCTGTTCGCCAAGGACCATCTGCACAAGATTGGCCCCTGGTATCACGCCGCGATCGTGGTCGACGACCGCTCGATGCGTCACTACGTTAACGGCAAGCTGGAGCTTCGCCAGGACTTCAAGTTCACGCCCCACAAAGCCGGCGAAACCTCGCTCGGCGTGCGTCACAACAAGGTCCACTGGTATAAAGGCGCCCTCAGCCGCGCCCGCTTCACACCGAAGGCGCTGGAACCGGCGCAATTCTGGCCCGCGCCCTGATCGAAGGACCCAAGGATCGATTGTATGTCTCACTCTCGTCTCGCCTGGTTCACAGGACTGATCTGTTGTGTGATCGTAGCGCCAGTCATGGCTGAGCCGATCAATCCGCTCAAGGTTCTGTTCCTGGGCGATAACGGCCCTCATCGGCCGGCGGAACGTCACGCGCAGCTCAAGCCGGCGATGGCGGCGCGCGGGATCGAAGTCACGTATACCGATCGCGTGGCCGATCTCAATGCGCAAACACTGGCCGGCTACGACGGGCTGATTGTGTACGCCAACATCACGCGGATCGCGCCCGAGCAGGAGCAGGCGCTCTTGGACTACGTCGCCGGCGGCAAAGGCTTCATCCCGCTGCACTGTGCCAGTTACTGCTTCTTGAATTCGCCCAAGTACATCGAGCTGGTGGGCGCGCAGTTCCGCCGGCATGGCACGGGCGTGTTTCGCGACACCGTGGCCGCGGCAGAGCATCCCATCTTGCGCGGCTACGGCGGGTTCGAGAGTTGGGACGAAACCTACGTCCATCATCAGCACAACGAGCGCGACCGCACGGTGTTGGCCTACCGTGTTGATGACCAGGGGCGTGAGCCGTGGACCTGGGTCCGCACGCACGGCAAGGGGCGCGTG
>JBGTDH010000148.1:0-2067 GCA_041748435.1 Pirellulales bacterium | reverse complement strand
CTGATCTGCACGCCTGGCGGAGATCAGGCCACGCTGGTGGCACTCAATAAGAGAACTGGCAAGACGCTGTGGAGCGCCGCCGTGCCCAACTCCGGCGGCGCGGCGTATTCCTCGGTCGTGATCAGCAACGGCGGCGGTGTGAAGCAGTACGTGCAGTTGCTGGGGCGAGGGATTGTCGGCGTGGCGGCCAAGGACGGCAAGCTGCTGTGGAACTACAGCCGCGTGGCCAATAGCACGGCCAACATTCCCACGCCGCTGGTGCGGGACGATTACATCTTTACCTCGACCGGCTACGGCACGGGCTCGGCACTCTTGAAGCTTCAGAAGAAAGGCGCGGGCGTCGAAGTCCGCGAGGTCTACTTCCTGAAAGCAGACACTCTGCAGAACCATCATGGCGGCATGGTGCTGTTGGGAGATCATGTCTATTGCGGCCACGGCCACAACAACGGCTTTCCCATCTGCGTGGAGTTCGAGACGGGCAAAGTCGCCTGGAACAAGGGCCGTGGCGCGGGCACGGGCTCGGCCGCCCTTGTCGCCGCCGATGGCCATCTCTACTTCCGCTACGAGAACGGCGTGATGGCCCTGATCGAAGCTTCGCCCGCCGGCTACAGCGAGAGAGGGACCTTCAAGATCCCCGATTGCCGCGACCCCAGTTGGCCGCACCCCGTCGTCGCCGGCGGAAAACTTTATTTGCGCGAGCAAGACGCCCTGCTGTGCTACTCGCTGAAGCCGGGGCGCTAGTTGCTTTCCGCCCCCTTGGACGACCGTGCGAGTTCGCGGCTCAGCCACTGGTCCAATCCGCGCTCGTGAGCCCGATCGGTGAGAGTTTGGAGCGCGTCTTCGTAGCTAGACTTTCCTTCGGCGGCGCGTCCCATTTCCAGCACCACAGAATGGAACAGGTCCGCCAGATGATAAGCTCGCTTGTTCTTCTGCTCTTGGCCCTCCGACCGAATCTCCAGCAGAGCCTGAAATAACAGGCGATGGAGAGATTCGACCGCTGGCCGTGATTGCTGAGTTTGCATAGGTTTATTCCAAATCCGGAAACATGGAGAGGTCCGGGAAATAGTCGTCAACCGGAACGAGGGAATCGAAAGTTACGCTGCTCATCGGGTCGGTTGCGCGTCGGTGCAGTTCCAGCGCGCGACCGTTTCCATCGTGCAAACAGCCTGTTCTGCCGTTTATTTGGAGGTGGTCTCCGTTGATCGGGTGCTGAACACTCTGCAATAGGTCATCGTCGCTGAGTCTTTGCAGCCAGATGCGCGGAGCCGAGTGCGCGGGAGCTGTTAATGGCTGCAGATCTCCAATCCGTACTTCTCGCATACGCGTTGATACTGAACAATTCTACAAATTGCACCCTCTGATCGTAGCCTAGCTGGATGCCATCGGCGATGTCAAACCTGGTGCTGTTGGCGCAAAGCAATGGTGGCGAGTGGTGGACGCGCGGAGCGATCTGGCTTGCAGTGGCCGCATACTTCCTGGCCTTGGCGGACTTGGCCGCGCCGTCGCGATGGCGGTTAGCACGCAGACTGTGGACGCTTGCCTGCGTGCTGTCCCTGGCGCACATCGCGCTGGCCCTGCATTTCTATCATGGCTGGAGCCATGCGGCTGCGCTGGCCGATACGGCGCGGCAGACGCGGGAAGTCGTGGGTTTCGATTGGCGCGGGGGCATCTATTTCAACTATCTCTTCGCCGCCCTCTGGATCGTCGATGCCGCCTGGTGGTGGCTGGCGCCAGCCTCGCGCGCAGCGCGCCCACGTTGGGTCTCCTTCGCCATTCACGGGTATCTGGCGTTTATCGTGATCAACGCCACCATCGTGTTTGAGGACGGCGTCCTGCGTTGGCTGGCAGTCGCCGCGAGCGTGATCGTGCTCGCGATTTTGATGCGTTCGCGGCGCGTAATGTAGCCGTGTCTCTCCGAGACACGACGCCGGTCTCGGAGAGACCGGCCTAGTGCGCCTATGAAGGCGTTTGATCAGGAGGGTGGAAGTCCCTCTCAGGCTAACGTTGCCTGCCTGTAGTCGATAGTGGTAACTGCGTTTCCGTGAGGAAAGGTGGAGAGCAACCTGA
>JBGTDH010000147.1:0-1546 GCA_041748435.1 Pirellulales bacterium | reverse complement strand
ACGGTCGGGCAGCTCCACATCCAGGCTGGCCGGCGTGACGGGCACATTGATGCCGCCGGCTTGGCCTTGGCCTGCTTGAAGGCCGTCAACGCTCTGCATGGGGACACCGGCCCCGACCTGACCACCAAGTCCACCGCCGCCGCTAAAGCCGCCGCCGGAGCGATCGCCACGGCCTTGGCCGGACATGCTTGCAGACGGCTGATTGCCGGCCGACGGCAATGGTGTGCTCCCGGGCGGCGCGTTCATCGCCCCGCCGCCTCCCGGCATGCCTTGCGGATTGTAGCCATAACCGGCCGCGGGCATCTTCGCCTCGCCCTGCTGCCCGGGCTGCTGCTGCACTTGTTCCTCGAGTCGCTGCTGATAACGGCGGAGTTGGCTGCGTGATTCGTCTTGACGATTCAACTCCAGCGACCGCCGCCGATCTTCATTCTCGACGCCAAGCGCCTGCTTTTCGACATCTTTGGCTTCACCCGCCTTCAATCCGGCGGCCTGCGGCTGCGCGGGATTGCTGTTGCTCACACCGGCGTCCAGGTCGATGCGCGTCTTGAGCGCGTCTTCGCGGCCGTCGCCCTTCTTGTCACCCTCGCCCTTCGAGCGGCTCTCTGTGTTGGCCTTGAGCTTGTTCAGCTCGAACCACTCGGTATTGAACGACTCCTTGCCCGATTGCGGCTTGCCCGGCGCTGCCGCGTTGGCATCGTAGAAATTGCCCCCCAGTTCCTGCACCACATTCTTGGCGCGGCCGTTGCTCTGTTCCAGATACAGATCGTTGAACCGCGCGCGGTTGTCGTTCTGGACGGCTTTATCTTCCGCGTCCTGCTGTTGGATAATCTGCTGCGCCGCATCCAAGGCCTGCGAGTTGGCCCACTGTTGCTTTTGCACTTCGTCGCCCCCTTGCGCACCGGGGGGCAAGGTGTAATCGCTGTTGTTGGCACTTGCCAGGCCGAGCTGCTTGAGGTTGTTCGACGCCCGCGCCCGAGCGTAAGCATCGTCGTTGGTCAGCATCTGCGAGAGCCGCTCGATCTGCCGGTTGCGATAGGCCAGGAACCCGGCCACCAGGTCGCTGGAGTCGCCCACGCGGGTCATCGAGCCGCCAAAATCGAACCAGTGATGCGTTTGCGGCAGGTACAACCGCACCTGGCTCAGCTCCACATTGATGTTCACCGTCTTCACCAGCGGAAAGCTCACTTCGCTCATGCTGGTGATGGAATCCATCCGCCCGCCGTACTTGATCACGACCTCATAGTCCTGATCGCCGGCAGCCGTCTTGATCAGCGGCACCCGCACCGTCTGGGCGTTCGCGCCGGTAAGTGCCTGCGTGGGCTTCACCCCTTCGCCCGCCACGCGCACCGTCCACAGGCGGGCGCCGACGGGAAGCGTCACATCCAAGAACTGCTCGGTGCTGTTGTCGACGTGATACTGCACCATTCCACGATAGGCCCCGTGCGCATCGACCACTAACGTGGTTTCGGCCAGACCGATGCGAGCGCCCGCAGTTTCCACGGCCGTGCGGTCCTTGGTCCGCAGAGCCAGCCGCGGCTGCGTGGCG
>JBGTDH010000146.1:0-3307 GCA_041748435.1 Pirellulales bacterium | reverse complement strand
GCGACGTCGTTCACCAGCGACAGGTGAAACGGCTCCAGCTCCAGGGCCATCTGCAACCCGAGGTCGGCGGCGTACTCGCCCAGGCGGCGGACGTTCTCGACGCCCGTCTGCCACTGCTCGGCCGGCGGAATGACCTCCTTTTGCCAGATGTATTCTCCCAGCACCAGCAGCACATTGCGGGCATGATACTCATAGGCCAGATCGAGGTAGGCCTTCACGCGATCGATGCTGAACCGCCGCACGCTGGGATTGAAATCTATCAGACCAACCGCCACGCAGCACAATGACACGATGGGCAAATCCAACCGCTCGCACTCGTCGACGATCAGCCGTCGCTCGCGAACGTCGATATCCAGCGGATCGGTGAAGATATCGACCGTATCGAAGCCCAACTCCTTGGTCTTCCGCAGTCCGAACACCGTCGGCTGCTGCGCTTGCACCCACGCCGAGTTAATCAATCCCAGTTTCATCAGCGCTTCTCCCCAAAGCCGGACACCACGCCGCCAGTGTACCAGCGGCAATCGTATGCGACAGGGCCCACTCCGCGCGCTCACAGCGCTACTCCGGAATCTCTGGCTCGACGAGCAGCGCCAGTTGCAGGAGCGATTCCTGCCAGCCAAGACAGCAAGCTTCGGGTGGGATCACATCCGGCAAGCCTTCTTGCACGACGTTCAGCTCGGTCCCACAGGACACCTTCTTCAGGGTAATCGTCGTTTGCATCTCGCCGGGCAGGTTTGGGTCGTCGAATTTGTCCGTGTAGCGGATGCGTTCGTGGGGCACGAGTTCGAGGTACGTGCCGCCAAACGAGTGGCTGTTGCCGGTCGTGAAGTTCGTGAAGGACATCTTGTAGGCGCCGCCCACCTTGGCATCCAGGTGGTGGACCTTGCACGTGAATCCGTTGGGCGGCAGCCACTTGGCCTTCGCATCTGCATCCAGGAACGCCCGATAAACCTTCTCGGGCGACGCTCGCAACACGCGATGAAACCGCACGCTATTCGGCATTGTCTGCATCCTTTCAAGGGCAGTCGCTTGCCCGTTCTGTGGTTTAATGAAGTGTCTCTTGGGAAAGCTAAATCTAGACCACGATGATCTCCTGGCAAAGTACGCTGGCAAGAACATTTATGGCAAGAAGATGAAGATCCACGGCGCCCGATTTTCTTGCCAACCATTTTCTTGCCGGCAGATGGTTATAGATTGAGGTTGAAACATCGGAGAAGTCGGAGTTGAGGCTTGGCCTCGCTTAAAAGAGCTCGACAGCGCTTGCGTGACAGCGGCGGGCCGCGGCGTTAGACTACGGGCGGCAAATCTAACCGGTGGGAGCACCTCATGTCTGATGTCACCATTCGTTGCCGCAACAACGGCCCGTTCCTGATCGAGGGACCATTCAAGCTCGTCGATGCGGCGGGCAACGCATTTTCCCTGAACACCAGCAAACCGGCCATTGCGCTGTGCCGCTGCGGCCAATCGAAGAACAAGCCGTTTTGCGACGGCTCGCATAATGGGTGCGGGTTCCAGGCTGGCGAACTTGCGCCTGTGCCCGACCCGGTGCCATTGCCTGGAACATAAGAAGCAGTACCAGAGAGACAGGTTGTGCGCCGTTTTCCAAAGATCCAAAAGCGGTGACAAGTCACCGCACTCCACACGGGAGCCTGTGCCATGCATCGCCGTGATTTTCTGCAATCGACCGCTGCTGGTTTGTCGTTGCTCACCGCGGGGGCCTACGCCTATCAGCCGGCGCAAAAGAAGCCGCGTGTGGGGCTCATCGGCTGCGGCTGGTACGGCAAGTGCGATCTGTTCCGCCTGATCCAGGTGGCGCCGGTCGAAGTCGTCTCGGTGTGCGATGTCGATAAGAAGATGCTGGCCGAGGCCGCCGATCTTGTGTCGCAGCGACAGGCGTCCAAGAAAACACCCCGCACCTACGGCGATTATCGCCAGATGCTCAAGGAGCGGGATCTCGATATCGTCCTCGTAGGCACCCCGGATCACTGGCACGCGCTGCCGATGATCGCTGCCGTGCAAGCCGGGGCCGATGTCTATTGCCAGAAGCCGATCAGCGTCGATGTCATCGAAGGGCAGGCCATGCTGGCCGCGGCTCGCAAACACAATCGCGTGGTACAGGTGGGCACGCAGCGCCGCAGCACGCCGCACCTGGTCGAGGCTCGCGACCGTGTGATCAAAGACGGCCTGCTCGGCAACGTCGGGCACGTGGAAGTCTACTGCTATTATCACATGCGAGCCCGCGACAATCCGCCCGACGCCGCGCCGCCGGAGCATCTGGATTACGAGATGTGGACCGGTCCCGCGCCGATGCGGCCTTACAATCCGCTGGTGCATCCGCGCCGCTGGCGGGCGTTCACCGAGTACGGCAACGGCATCATGGGCGACATGTGCATTCACATGTTCGACATGGTCCGCTGGATGCTCAACCTCGGCTGGCCGCAGCGCATCAGCTCTTCGGGCGGCATCCTGGTGCAGAAAGACAGCAAGGCCAACATCCCCGATACGCAACTCGCTACGTTCGATTACGCCGACCTGCCCGTGGTGTGGCAGCATCGCTCGTGGGGCTCGCCGGTCGATCCCGAATATCCGTGGGGCGCGACCATCTACGGCGATAAGGGCACGCTGCGTCTGAGCGTGCATCGCTACGACTTTACTCCGCAAGGCAAGAAGGAACCGACGCAATCCGGCATGGCGTTGCTGGAGAGCGATCAGTATCCGGAAGACAAAACGGAGAAGGACCTGGAGCAGCACGTGGCCGCGGCCAATCGGCGGCATCAGCAAGATTTCCTCGCGGCCATTGATTCGCGCGGCCGCCCGGTGGCCGACATTGAGCAGGGCCATATCTCCAGCGCCTGCTGCATACTGGCCAACATTGCGCTGCAAGTTGGCCGCACGCTGGAGTGGGACGCCCAACAGCAGCAAGTGGCGGGAGATGACGAAGCCAACCGCCTGCTGCGGCGACCGTACCGGCAACCGTGGGTGCATCCCGAGCCAGCGAGCGTGTAGCAAGTAGCACAGGCATCCTGCCTGTGGAATTACCGGACACAGGCTGGAAGCCTGTACTACAGCCTTGCAAGGAGTCAGCTCAGGCTAATGCTGTAGACTTCTGGGCCGACGTGCTGCGTCACGACGCTGCCGAAGAGGGTGAAGGCGTTGGCATCGTCGATCGCGATGGGCAGCGTTTGGCCCATCTGCCGGCGCGTGCCCTCGAACACCACAATGCGGTCGCAGAGGGTGCGGCCGGTGAGTTGCAGCGTGTGGCCCTCGTGCTCGTGCTCGCGATCTTCGTGCTTGCGGGCCGCCTTGC
>JBGTDH010000145.1:0-3098 GCA_041748435.1 Pirellulales bacterium | reverse complement strand
GGCCGGGCAAACAACTGAAATCCACCGCCCACCTCTTCCACCCGGAAGGCCGTCCCTTGTTCCTCATAGTAACGATTTAAGACGCGGATTAATGTACGCGCTTCGGTGCCATCCGCCAAGCTAGTAAATTGAGCCAGTTTCCGGCTAGACAACGGTTCCCGCGCCAGAACCAGAATTGCTTCCAGCCGGGCCAGCCGAGCATCGCGAACGCATGTCCCCTGCACGGGGGAGTCTTCCCGCGGGACCGAGGATGCGCAAAGCGAAAATAGTGGCCGGTGGAGGCCCGATTTTTGATCCTGAGACGCCGAGACAAGCGACCGACCCTCCGCGCGGCCCATCGGATGTGGACCCCTGCCCGCGAGCCGCAAGCTATTCTCGCAACGTTTACGCAAGGCGTTTAACCAACCGGTGAGCGTGCCCCTGCTGGAACAACAACCTTAGGGAGTTACCCTGGCCGCTGGCAAGCCCCGAGGGAAGAAATCTCATCCCGCCGGCTCGCGGCTGGCTACCCAGGCGTCGATCTGATCGAGTACATGTTGCATGGAGCGTACAGGTTCCCCGCTGGTGGCTTCAAAGTAGCGCACGTAGTTCGGGTTGGTGGGAGAGGTCATCTTGCACTGGAAGCGAAACATCTCGCCCGTTCCCCCCGCCGTTTCGAGGCGATACCAGGCTGCACCCAGCGTCTGCAGGCGATGTTGGATCCAGCCCACACGATCCGCAACGGGTACATCCGGCGCCGGCGTCTGAACCGGGGGTAGGGATGGCTCGGGCGCAACCGCCGCTTCGAACGATGCTGGCCTGGTCTGCGGATCGAAATGAATGGGCTGGTTGCCTTGTGGCACGATCGGTGGTGGAGTTGCCACCGCGGGAGCCGTACCTGGCGAGGTGTTCTCTCGTGCGATAGGACCGAAGCCCGTTGGGTCCGTCGTTGCGATCGTCAGCGGACGTAATGGCTCGCCGCCCAACGACATCGTTCCGGGTGCCATATCCCGTGGCGCGGGATCGAGTTTCGCGACGATCTGCTGCCGCAATTCGAGGAGTTTCTCTTGCACGCGGGGCCAGGAACCGCTGCCAATCACGGCCGCCAGCGGCACGGCCACCAGCGAAAGCAGCATCATTAGCCCGCGCAGCGCCGTAATCACGGAAGCCTGCATGGCAGCACCGGACTCCCTTCCTGGATGTTGCCGCGGCATTTTGCCGCACTCTTGTACGGTGCGAATGATAGCCATGCTCTGCACTGCCCAACAATGCCAGTTCGCGCGAGGAATCGAGTCGGAAATCGAACCGCTTTGATCTCCGCAAGCAACAGGTCGCCGACGCAGAGAATCCCAAGGAGTCAATCCCGCACCGATCGCAAGGGCCAGCAATAGCCCTTGGGGCAGAATGACGAGCAGAATACCCACGAAGGCTGGGCCACAAGCAGGACACGCAATCCAAACTGAGAGGCCTGTGGGAGTTCCCGTCCAGTATCCGGCGATGGGATCAGAGATTCGTCTGGAGAACCATGTTCCGTTCGCCAGCTACGCGGGCCAAGTCCTTTATGGCCGCGCATACTTCTTCTTCCGCTCCGCCACGAAAGGCGAAGAAGATGATCGCAAGGTCCACGCCGTTGAGATTGACGCGGATGAAGTTTGGGAGGTCCTCAATAATGCCGGATACCCCTTTAACCCGGCATCCGACGACCTCATCGGATTCGAGCGACAAGTAAAGCGTGATGTGGTCGTTGAGCCTCTTGGAATAGTCGGCGTCGCCTTCAAAGTACACCGTCAACTCGTCTGCCTGCTCGCTCAAATAGCAGTAGGGAACGAATTTGTTCGCTGGCGGATTGTCCTTAAGGAAACGTGCTAGCTGGGATTCAGTGACCATATGAGCCTTCCATTTACCCCTGAGGGGCTGTCCGCGTCAGAGTCTGTACAGGGTCTCCAGGTCCAATCATCTATCGATCCGTCCGGCAGTACGAATATCAGGAAAACCATCCTCTTGGGAGGCGACGTTTCAATCGTGCGGCTCTTGAAGTCGCGTCCTGGACGGCCGGCATATACATAGCAGTCGTCATCCTTACCTGGACGAGACCACCCCTCATAAAGCCGCCTTGTTTCCCCCTGTAGAACGTCGGCAACCAACCACAGCCGAGCGGATTGCTTTTCGTGGCCGTGGATTTGCTGTTGCCGATACAGCCATTCTGGAACGCCGACGCTCCACTTGTCATCGGGCGGGTTTCTGGGATCAATCGCTTCGAATTCCAATAGCCACCGATTCTTCATGGCCGGTGCTCTCCCTATCCTAGGCTCCGTATCTTCGGACAGTCAATATGGTTACGGCACGCGACCGATGTATTATATGCCGGTTTTTTCTAGCACCGCATCCCGGATTTTTCCGACGCTGCTCCTTGCCCATAAATAGGAAACATTATACTATGATTCCGGTAATCAGTATACAGAGGAGCCGGAGAAATGAAAGTAGTAATCGATTTTGTCGCTGGGCGTCTCGCAATCGAGGGCGATGGCCCAGAGCTTCTTAAGGTACTGGAGGCAGCCCGCCTGCTCGCGCCAAATGTTAATCAAATCCAGATCGTTACGACGGCGCAACCGGCATCGAACGGCGAGAAGCCAGAATCCGCTCCAATGTCCACTTCGCCGGCCGTGTCGCGTGGCGCTAACTCCCAATCATTGCGTCAATTTGCAAGGTCGCTTGCTTTGAATAATACTACCGAGCGCATCGCGGCAATCGCGTATTACGTGAACAAAATTGAAGGCCGGCCAGGCTTTGCTCCAAAGGAGATGGATGGCTGGTTCACGATGTGCGGATTTCAGAAGCCATCGCAAATGCCCGTGGCGCTCTTCGATTCCAAGCGCAAGTACGGATTGACCGAGAACCCAGGCAGGGGCGCTTGGAGGATCTCTAATCAGGGCGAAAACGTGATTATCGCAAAGATCGAAGACAGCAATGGCGCAGGGTGAAAAACGCCACTCGCCAAACGGTATCAATTGCTCCCCGCCGAACCCTTTTGACAATCCGGCCTCCTGCTTCTTAGAATGGGAGCATCCTGGGGGGCGTAGCTCAATTGGGAGAGCGCAGCGTTCGCAATGCTGAGGTCG
>JBGTDH010000144.1:0-4256 GCA_041748435.1 Pirellulales bacterium | reverse complement strand
CCATGCCCGCGGCACGATGGCCATGGCCCAAGAGGGTCGTGTGTCCGATCTCTATTTTGGCTTCGATGCGGAGCGGCTCTTGGTGCGTCTGGATGCGCGCGGCGGCGCGGCTCGCGAGCGGCTCAGCGATATCGACACGCTGCGTCTGTCCTTCTCCGAGCCGGCTGGCTTCGAGTTGCTGGTCGCGCGGCCCAGTTGGCAGGATCCCATCTTGCAGCTCTATCATCACGACGTGGCCGTGAGCGAATCGGGCGTGGCGGCGGCGGCCGATCAGGTGTTGGAGATTGCTGTCCCCTTCCGCAGCCTGGGGGCCACGATTGACGATCCGCTGCACTTTTGCGTGGAGCTCTTGCAGGCGGATCGTCCCCTCGAGCGCGTGCCCAACGAGGGCGTAATCGAGACCTCAATCCCTTCCCCCGAGTTCGAGCTGCAAATGTGGCAAGCGTGAGAACGGAAGGATGAAGGATGAAGGCTGAAGGATGAAGCAGAATCCCGAAGCCCTCCTCCGGTTCATCCTTCATCCTTCATCCTTCATCCTTCATCCTTCATCCTTCATCCTTCATCCTTCATCCTTTCCGCCTCATGCCTGACCTGCGTAAAGACCCGATCGTCGGCCGCTGGGTGATTGTGGCCAAGAGCCGCGCCAAGCGTCCGCACGATTTCGAGAGCACCGCCGAAATACGCTCGGGGCAGTTCTGCCCGTTCTGCGCCGGCAACGAAGAGCACACGCCCGGTGAAATCCTGGCCTATCGCCAGGCGGGGACGCAGGCCAATCGGCCCGGCTGGCGACTGCGCGTGGTGCCCAACAAGTTCCCGGCCCTGGAGATCGAAGGCGATCTGCACAAGCGCGGCGAGGGGATGTACGACATGATGCGCGGCGTCGGCGCGCACGAAGTGATTATCGAATCGCCTCAGCACATGGTCAGCACCGCCGATCTGTCGGAAGAGGCCCTGCGCGACGTGTTCTGGGTCTACCGGGAGAGGCTGGTCGATCTGAAGAAAGACCGCCGGCTGGTCTATGGCATGTTGTTCAAGAACGTCGGCTCGGCGGCCGGCGCTTCGCTGGAGCACACGCACAGCCAGTTGATCGTGACGCCCATCGTGCCGATCAGCGTGCAGGAAGAGATGACCGGCTCGCTGGGATACTTCAACTATCGTGGCCGCTGCGTGTTCTGCGACATGATCCAGCAAGAGCTGGCCACCGAGAAGCGGATTGTGCTCGATACTCCCGGCTTCGTGGCATTTGCTCCCTTCGCCAGCCGCTTCCCGTTCGAGACCTGGATTCTCCCCAAGCAGCACGCCAGCCACTACGAGAACGTGCAGAAGCACCAGGTGGAAGAGTTGGCCCACGTGATGAAGCAGGTGGTGGGCAAGATCGAAACGGCGCTCGATCGTCCGGCTTACAACTACATTGTTCACACGGCTCCGTTCGACGTACCCGAGTTGGGCCACTACCACTGGCACATCGAGATCATCCCCAGGCTCACCAAGATGGCCGGGTTCGAATGGGGCACCGGCTTCTACATCAACGCCGTGCCCCCCGAAGAAGCCGCCGCATTCCTGCGCGAGGTGGAGTTGGACGTGCCGAAGGGACGTCAGTCAGTGGTCAGTAGTCAGTAGTCAGTGGCTGAGTACTTATGACGCTTGGCGTCTTGATCTGGTTGTGACTAGATCGGATCATAGGCCGTCGGAACGAGACCAATTACGGACCACTGACTACTGACAACTGACCACGATCTAACTTATGTCCAAAACCTCGCTCGCTTACGGTCTGTGGCCCAGTCCCATCTCTCCTAAGAGTCTGGCGGCAGATCGGCGATTGTCGGAGGTGCAGTGGGATTCGGACGGCAACACGCTCGTGTGGCTGGAAGGTCGCAGCGATCGCGGAGTCTTGGTCGCCCAAAGCGCGGGCGACGATGCCCCGCGGGATCTGACCAGCGATCTAAGCGTGCGGGCCGAGGTGGGCTATGGCGGGGGCGATTTCACAGTTCACGGCGGTCACGCGTACTTCCTGGTTCACAAGACAGGGCGCATCTATCGACAGCCGCTCGCGGGCGGCAGCGCACAGCCCCTCACGCCCGCGTTTGGGCAGGCTGCCGCTCCCACGTGCTCGCCCGATGGCCGCTACGTGGCCTATGTGCATTCTGATTCGGAGCAGAACGATCGGATTGCGATGGTCGATACCGCCGCGACGCAATGGCCGCAGATCGTGGCCGCGGGGCACGATTTCTACATGCAGCCGCGCTACAGTCCCGACGGCCGCCACATGGCGTGGATCGCCTGGGACCATCCCAATATGCCCTGGGACGGCACGCTGCTGTATGTGGCGGAGGTGTCGGCGGATAAGGCTTCCGACGCTAAGCCGCAAGCGGTCGCCGGCGGCCGGGATGTGGCGGTCTTTCAGGCCGAGTTCACCCCCGATGGGAAACAGTTGCTGTACGTTTCGGATGAGACGGGCTTTGGCCGCCTCGCCGCACTCGATCTGAAGAGCGGAAAATCTCGCTGGCTTACACCGGAGGGCATCGAGCATCTGCGGCCCGCATGGCAGCAAGGGATGCGCTCGTTTGCGATTACCGGCGATGGCCGCTATGTGGCGGCCGTGCGGACCGAGCGGGGTTTCGAAAGCGTGCATCGGATCGAGCTGGCCACGGGCCGCGACGAGCCGATCGCAGAGCTGGCCGAGTACACCGACGTTTCGCAAATCTGTGCCGCCCCGCAGGGACAGCGGATCGCCTTCATCGGCAGTAACCCGCGCACGCCCGCGCGCGTGGTCAGTTTCGACCTTGCCACGCGGCAGACGCGAATTGTAGCGCGGGCTTCTGGGGAGACTGTCCCGCTCGAAGCGTTAACCACGTGCGAGGCCATTCACTGGAACACGGCCGGGGGCGAGACGGCGCATGGCTTGTATTACCCGCCGCATAGCGATCGGTTCGAGAGCCCAGGACGGCCGCCGCTGCTGGCGCTGATTCACGGCGGGCCGACGAGTCAGAGCAAAGCGTCGTGGAGTTCCACGGCGCAGTTCTTTGCCACGCGCGGCTATGCCGTGCTCTCTGTGAACTATCGCGGCAGCACCGGTTACGGGCGGGATTACATGTTGCGGCTCCGCGGCAACTGGGGCATCTGCGATGTGGAAGATGCGATCAGCGGCGCGGCGCATCTGGCGACGGAGGGCAAGATCGACCCTGCGAAGACCGTCATCATGGGTGGCAGCGCCGGCGGATTCACGGTCCTGCAAACCATGGCCCGTCATCCGGAGGCGTTCGCGGCAGGCATCAGCATGTATGGCGTGGCCAATCAGTTCGATCTGGCCGCCGATACTCACAAGTTCGAGGCTCGTTACTTGGACAGCATGCTCGGACCCTTGCCGGAGGCGGCCGCCGTGTATCGGGACCGCTCGCCGATCTTCCACGCGAACAACATTCGCCGCCCGTTGGCCGTGTTTCAAGGCGATATCGACCAGGTGGTGCCGCGCGACCAATCGGACACGATCGTCGAGGCCCTGAAACGCAACGGCACGCCGCACGTGTATCACGTGTACGAAGGCGAAGGGCACGGCTGGCGCAAGACAGAGACCATCGTGCATTTCTACGAAGCGGTGGACGCCTTCCTGCGGAAATACGTGCTGTTTGCGTGACAGTGACATCATTCCCGCAGAAACGGGAGGTCGTTATGCGACCAGGATGCTTGCCTATCAGCTATCGGCTATCGGCTAACAGCCGGACTTCTGGCCGAAAGCTGTTAGCTGACAGCCGATAGCCTCCTGTTGCAAATTGCGTTTCATTTCATTTCACCATTTCACAGGCTTTGCCCTAGTTGGACAGCGCCACTTTGGGCGATGCTAGCACGCTCAAGGTGCAAATTGATAGGGAGTTAGATCGGGCAGTTCAAATCCGGATTGCCATGAGGAACTGAAAAAGACGATCCTCCGTGTTTCATGCTCGAGTCAGGAAAGGCTGTTCGAGATGTACACCCAGATGACCGCCCAACAGGTCCGCCGCGAAAAAGCAGATCAGAAACTGCTTCGTCATGCCTGTTCAGCTTCCTCCTCCCATCTGTGTTCATCCGTGTTCATCTGTGGCAAACCCTGCTGGAGAAAGACGCAAAGGTGTCAGGGTGCGCTCCAAGGAATTCGACGAGTTGATTCAGGAGATCGATCAGAACCAGGCTGCTGTTCCTGGTCTCGCTGCAGTGCCCGACAACCTGGTGGAATCCTCCCACGAGGCTACGGGTTCCTGAGGGCCGCGGCGTTCCGCCGG
>JBGTDH010000143.1:0-3354 GCA_041748435.1 Pirellulales bacterium | reverse complement strand
AAGCCCGCGAGGCGGCCTCGCAGGCACTGGCCCTGAATCCCGCCCATGCGGCCAGCCAGGCATTGCTCGCTCGTCTGGCTGCCGCCGGCGAGGGCCGCTTGCAACGATGATCGCGGTTCTCGCGTCACTTTCCAAGGGCCGCCGTTTGACCCCACGGCTCCTGCGTCCTAAGTTTGCATGACGCGGTATCCCGTGCCGCACTCTGCCCGCACTCTGCCCGAAGGAACTGCGCCATGCCGCAACTGCTGGAAAGCCCGCCCACCGCCGGAGAGTTCATCGATCGCCGCTCGTTCGACGCCGGCACGGAGGTGCAAATTCGCGAGCGCCGTCAGTTCACCAATAGCCACGCGGACCTGTCGAGCGGCGCCAAAGAGCTGGCCGATGCAATCGACCTCTACAAGCTCACCCACCGCCGCCGGTTCATCACGTACGAAGAGATTCTGAACGTGGTGGAAGGGCTGGGGTATCGCAAGGACTGAGATGCAGGATGCAAGTTGCGGGATGCAGGATGCGGGACAAACCGAGCCGCTTCATCCTTCATCCTTTCCTCTCACTCCTCCGCCCCGCCGGTTGTTCTTCCGGTGGCCACGTCAAACTCGAAGATCGCGGGAATGAGCATCGCCGCCGTCGTGAAGCCGTAGGTAATGGCGATCGTGAGAAACACGCCCAAGGTCTGCGGCGGCTGGATCAGCGAGCTCGTAATGGCGTAGAACGTGGCAAAGGGGGCCAGGCCCGAGGCCAGGGCGATGGCTGCCGAGGGGTTGCGCGAGCCCAGAGCTACGAACAGGCCCACGCCGCCGCCAAAGATCAGGGCTGCGAACGGCAGCAGTTGAAACTGAAATGAGCCGCTGAAGGCAATCATCATGCGAATGCAGGTTGCCACGCCAATAAACAGGAAGAACACCGTGCCCAGGCTTGTGCCGATGGCCGTGCGACTGTTGGCATAAGTCATGCCGGCATGCACGCCCAGCATGGCCACAAACACATTCATGACCAGGTAGCCGCCCACCAGGTACGTAAGATTCTCCAAGGAGATCTCGCGCGCGTACCACAAGTAGCAGCACAGCAACACGGGCAGCAGCACCATTTCCTTGGTGTTGAAGAACACGCCCCCGAGCTTGCCGTACACAAACTCGTGCGAGGTCACGTCGGTCACCAGCAACAGATCCAACGCTTTGACATCGCGTTCGCTGGTGAGCGAGGTCACGGCTTGCGCATTGACCAGCAGCAGGCTCACGACAAACACCGGCACCAGAGCCATTGCCGCATTGCCGCGAGACAATCCCGCGGCGCTGTGGACGAAGGAGTACAGGGCCACGGCCGCCACCGCAAACAGAGCCAGATACGCCAAGCGCACTACCAGCACGCGCCGTCCGTAGGCCCAGGTGCAGATCTCTCGCCAGACGATCGGGTTGTCCCACACTTCGCGCGAGCGAGTTGTGCCCGCGGGAGCTGCGGATCGTTGGGCCAGAGCGCCTTGCCTGCGATGGCTGGCGGTGGCTGCCAGATCGCCGATCGTGCGGCTCGGTCCGGCGGCGACCTCGGGGAGCGACTCGGTCTCTGTCGCGGCCACCAGATCATGCTCGACGCCCCAGATACTCTCCGGCGCCGTCTCCTCCGCTTGTTGCCTGGCTTCGCGCGCGGGATTCCACACGCGGACCATCGCTACCCCCGCCAGGTTCAGAATCAAGGTCGTTAATCCGGCGATGAGCAAAAACAAATAGACGGGCGAGTGCAGCACGCCCAGCGCGGGATCGGCTTCGCCGAAGGGACTGCTGGCCGCCATCACCGCATGCCACGGGCTGGTGGCTGTGCCCCACGTGGCCGCTGGAATCCCCAGCCATTCCTGGCCGAGCGCGCCGGACTTAATCACTTCCGAGGCGGCCAAGGTCAGCACGATGACTAACACGGTCAGCGTGACTGTCTGAAAGGTCTTCTCGCGCCACAGCGCCACCAGCGATCCAAGACTCGCGGCCGTCAAGATACTAAGCAGCGTCACGGCAAAGGTCCGGCCAACCTGCTCGGCCGAAACGCCTCCAAACAGCATCAGCAACACGAACAGCGGCAGCGCCGCGGCCAGCATCATCAGCACGTTCACAATGCTAGCCAGCAGCTTACCCAGCACCAACTCGCTATTCGTGAGGTTAGTGAGCAGCAGCAGAACGAGCGTTCGGCGATCCTTCTCCAATGCCACCGCACTGGCCGCCGACAGAGCGGCGAAGAACGTGAGTACCGCTAGTTGCAGAGGGGCCAGAATCTGGAAGATCAACGACCCAAACCGCGCCAGATCTCCCACGTTGCGCACGATCTGCGTGCCGGTGAGCACCAGCCAGGCCGTACACATCAAAAGCCACAGCACGGTGACGTACAGGCCGCGCGCGAGGTAGAACTTTCCGCGTCGCGGCGCCGTCACCGCTTCCCGCGTGAAGACCGGACCGATAAACAACCTGATTCTCCCCGGGCAAGCACGAGAGCGGCGAAAACGCTATTGTAATCAGGCTGGCCGCATCCCCAAGGGGCAAGGCGCAAGAAACAACCCGGCGCGAATGCCGCCGGGTCGATCTTAATCCGTTCCAAATCAAGCAGCCCCTACTTCTTGGCAGCGGCCTTCGCGGCGGGCGCTTTCACGGGCGCCGCGGCCTTCTCCGGCGAAGCCGCATCCGCTTCCGGCTTTGCCGCGCCTGCCGCGCGGGCTGCCTTGATCTTCTCCTGCGACGCCGCAGACAGATCGTCTACCTTCTTGGCCTGCTCGGCCGTCAGCACCGCGCGGGACTCTTTCTCCAGTTGTTCCTTGAGCGCCGCGATCTCAGCCTCCAGTGCGTCGATCTTCTCGATCAGCGGTTTCTGCAGCGCGTAGATCTTCTCCCGCTGCTGAGGCGTCACTACCTGGGCGTAGTACGCGGGCAGTCGCCCGCGCGGCTTAGCCGGCTCCTTCTTGGCCGCTGCTGCCTTGGCATCGGCCTTGGCTTCTTGCGCCGTTGCCGCCGCTCCGCTGCACAACACACTCGCGGCCACCACCATTCCGACGAGCCACAGATTCTGATTCACTAGCTTCATCGCCAACCCTTTCCAGAAATGCCTCGTGAAAACGGATCAAGCCGCTCCGTGGCCCCTGGCTCCTGAATCGCCCCCCGTTTTTAGCGTCTCCGTTTCAGTTCTTCAACATACTTTCTAAAAAACCTCAAAACCGGCGACACCTTGATCCTGGCCAGGGGTATAGACTGTATAGTACGCTACCGTACTACATTGCCGAGAGGATGCGATGTCGCCGACTGTTGCTTCTTGTACCCCGCCGACGCAGAGTCGGAAGAAGCCGGCGCTCGTAGGCCGCGCGACGCGCGACGAGCTGGATCA
>JBGTDH010000142.1:0-4878 GCA_041748435.1 Pirellulales bacterium | reverse complement strand
TGAGAAGCCGCGGCCACATTGAAGCTTTGTACGGTGTCGCACTGCTGGCTTTCGTTGTGGGCCTTCCGCGGCTGAGAGCCGCGGCTGGACGCAACGCGTCAGGCCAAAGCTGGTGGCAGCAGCGCTGGTCCTGCCCTACGTTCGTCACAATCTTCCTATCCTCCCACGGGATCGAACTTTTGGGCAAATCCCTAGATTTCCCGAACGTTGCTCCCGCGGAATCCGTTTATATTCAGTAGGTAATCTACGTGGGGCCAAGCACCCTTGCGGCACGGTCCCCTTGATGCCAGTGTGCTACCGTGCATTGGCCAGCTTGCGGCGAACCTCATTTCGATTGGAATTTGGCCCCTCGGCTGAATTTTACGCCACGGAAGGCATCCTTCGGTACGGGGGTTGCTTTTACGGCGTTGCCCTTACGCGGCGACTGCAATAAAGGCATGACCCGCGTGTTTTCGGTCTAAGAATCAGCCGGTCGGCTGCCAGGAACTGCGGATGAGCACCGAACAGAGCGTCGAACAGCAACTGATCGATCAAACGCGGAGCCAGATTCGCGGTTTGGTGGCCGAGATCTCACGGCTTTCCAAGAGCGATGTCTCTCCGCTGGAGTTCTACACCGAGTTCTTGAATAAAGTGGTGTCTGCGTTAGCGGCGGTCGGCGGCGCCGTGTGGATGACCGGCGGCGAGGGGGGGCTGGAGCTCCAGTATCAGATCAACCTGTCGGAGACTGGCCTTGTCGGAGACCAGTCCAATCAGCAGCGGCATGGCCGGTTGCTGTATCAAGCCATGAAAAATGGCGAGGGCACGCTGGTGGCCCCGCGCTCCGGCTCTCCCGATGACGACGAGGCCGGCAACCCGACCGATCTGCTGTTGGTGCTCGGTCCGATTCGCAACGATCTGGCCGTGCAAGGCGTAGTGGAGGTTTTTCAACGCCCCAACGCCGCCCCCACCGCACAGCGCGGGTACTTGAAGTTTCTGCTCCAGATGTGCGATCTGGCTAGCGATTACCTCAAGGCGCGCCGCCTGCGGGACTTTTCAGATCGGCAGGCCGTCTGGCTGCAACTGGAGCAATTCACGCGGTCCGCCCATGCCAGCCTGGATCCCCGGCAGGCCGCGTATACCATCGCCAACGAAGGCCGCCGGCTGATCGATTGCGATCGCGTGAGCGTGGCCATCCAGCATGGCCGCAAATGCGTGATCGAAGCCGTCAGTGGGCAAGACTTGTTCGATAAACGCTCCAACACCGTGATGCTGCTGGGCGAGCTGGCCACGGCCGTGGTCGCCACCGGCGAACCCGTCTGGTACACGGGCGACACCAGCGACATGCCGCCGCAGGTGGAAGACGCCGTACAGGCCTATGTCGATGAATCGCATTCCAAAACCGTGGCCGTGCTGCCGCTCGTTCGTCCGCGACCGGAGAAGGAGCACGAAGAAGACAAGGCCCCTAACGAAACGATCGGCGCCTTAATCGTCGAGCAGATCGACAACGCCCGCCTGGGCGAAGGCATGCTCCGCCGCGTCGATGTTGTGACCGAGCACAGCTCCAGCGCGCTGGCCAACGCCTTGGAGCATCAGAACCTGTTCCTGATGCCCGTGTGGCGGGCCTTGGGCAAGAGCACGTGGGTCGTCAAGGGGCGGACGCTGCCCAAGACCATTGCCATTGCCATCGCCGTTGCAACTGTGCTGATCGCCCTGTTTGTGATTCCGTACGATCTGGACCTCAAGGGCAACGGCAAGCTGCAGCCGGAGATTCGCAAGCACGTGTACGCCGTGGTCGATGGCGAGATCATCGAGATTCCCGTCGAGCATGGTGACCTTGTTCGACAGGGAACGACCCTGGTGGAGATGCGCAACACCGATCTGGACGCGGAGCAGTTCAAGCTGGATGGAGAGATGAAAGCCTCCCTCAAGAGCTTGGATGCGGTGGAGCGTTCGCTGACGGAGGGACGCACGCTCTCCAAGAGCGATGAGATCAAGCTCCGCGGCCAGAAACACGAGCTCGAGGCCTCGCTGGCTTCGCTGAAAGAGCGCCTGCGGGTCGTGGAAGACAAACGCAAGAACCTCAAGCTGGAAAGCCCGATCGACGGCCAGGTAGTGACCTGGGACATTCGCAATCTGCTGTTCGGGCGAGCCATTCAGCGCGGACAGTTGCTGGTGACCGTGGTAGATCCCGGTTCGCAGTGGGAACTGGAAATTATGATGCCCGAGGATCGCATGGGGCACGTGACGCGGGCACAGCTCGATCCAAAGCTGGGAAGAGAATTGCCGGTGCGTTACGTCCTGGCGACCGACCCGGACACCACGTATCACGGGTTTGTGACCGAGGTGCATTACAACGCGGAAGTGCGCGGCGAAGAAGGCAACACGGTGCTGGTGCGGGCCACGATCGACCCCAAGCAGGTGGAGCCGCTCAAGGAGCTGATGGCAAAAGACTACGGCCTGGCCGCGGATGCTACGAACGAGGACTTCCGCCGCCTGGTGATGGACAAGCTGAAGAGTGAAGAGCTTTCGATTGAAAAATGTTACGACCTGACCGGGCTCCGCCCCGGCGCCACGGCCACGGCCAAGGTGCATTGCGGACGAGCCTCGATCGGATACGTGTGGTTTCACGATGCCATCGCCTGGATCCATCGCATGTGGTTTACAATTTGGTAGAACGCGAGATATCACAAAACAGGCTAGGACCTTCATCCATTCGTATCCTGTAAATCCTGTAATCCTGTCCAAGAGAATGAAGAGAGACAGGATGAACAAGATGAACAGGATGACCTAGGCAGGACGGAAATTTTCTCATGTGCGCTAAACTCTCGTTGCTCGCGATTTGCTTATCACTGATTGCGTCTGATGCCCGCGCGCAGAATGCGGGGCAGGTGAAGTTGGGCCGCTGTCTGGTCACGTTGATCGATGGCCGCGAGCGGGAAGTTCCGGCGTTGGAGCCGGGGCAGCTTGTAGCATTGGAAGTGCGCGAAGGGCGCGATGTGGAGGCCGGCACCGTGCTGGGCCGCATCGACGACAAGCAGGCGCAGGCCAATCGCGAAGAGCGAAACTTCGAAGTGGAGGTCTCTCGCGAGCAGGCAGAGAACAATGTGAACGTGCGGTTCGCGCAAGCTTCGCTCCGCGTGGCGGAGGCTGAGTACGAACAGTCACAGGCCGCGAATAAGAGAGCCCCGGGTTCGATCACGCCCGCCGAATTGCGTCGGCTGGCGTTGAATGTGGAGAAGACCCGCCTGCAGATCGAAGTGGCCGAGATGGAGCAGCGGATTGCCAAGCACACGATGGGCGCTAAGAGCGCGCGGCTCAAAGAGATCGACGGCTCGATCGAGCGCCGCGAGATTAAGGCCCCCGTCAGCGGCCGCGTGGTGGAGCTCGTCAAGCAGCGCGGCGAATGGTGCGAGCCCGGCGCCGTGGTCCTGAAGATGGTGCAGTTGGATACGCTTCGCGTGGAGGGTTTTGTGAACGCCGCCAATGTGGCCCCGGCGGATGTCTCCAATCGTCCCGTGACCGTACAAGTGCGAATGGCGGGCAACCAGGTGGAGAGTTTCAAAGGCAAAATCGTGTTCGTCGATCCGCGAGTGCAGGCCGGCGGTGAATATCGCGTCTACGCAGAAGTCGCCAATCGCATGGACCGCGGCCAGACGCATTATCTACTGCGACCGGGTTCGGATGCGGAGATGACGATTGATATCCGCGCGGGGCTGGCTCAGCCGAACGTGCCCGCCGCGGGACAGAATGCGAGGATGTAAATTCGTCAGTAGTCCGTGGTCAGTCGCCGTGACGTACTGACGACTGACTACTAACTACTGACCACTGACGTTATGGCCACTCTCGCCGACAGCCTGGTTTCCTCATCCGCCCGCAAGCTCACGTTGCGGATGCGGCCGGACCTTGTGTTCGAGCGGCATCGGTATCAAGGCCGCGTGAGTTGGGTGGTGAAAGACCCGGTGGGGTTGAAGTATTTCCGCTTTCAGGAAGGGGAGTTCTTCATCTTGCAGATGCTGGATGGCAACACCAGCCTGGATGAGATCAAGGACGCCTTCGAGGACGAGTTTCCGCCGGACAAGATTTCCGTCGAGGAGCTGCAGCACTTCATCGGCTCGTTGCATCGCAGCGGGCTGATTCTGGCGAACGTGCCGGGGCAAGGCGTGCAGCTTCGCAAGCGCCGCGACGAACGGGCTTGGAAAGAACGATTGCAGGCGATGACCAACATCCTGGCCATCCGCTTCAAAGGGGTCGATCCGAACCGGTTCCTGGAGTGGCTGCATCCTTATGTGAAGTGGATGTTCAGCCGCTGGGCGATCATCGGCTGGTTTGCGCTGGTGATCTCGGCCATCTTGCTGGTGCTGGTGCAGTACGATGTGTTTCAATCCAAGCTCCCCGGCTTCCATCAGTTCTTCAACGTGAAGAATGCGTTTCTGCTGGCCATTGCGCTGGCCGTGACCAAGATGCTGCACGAGCTGGGGCACGGAATGAGCTGCAAGCACTTCGGCGGCGAATGCCACGAAATAGGCGTGCTGGTGCTGGTGCTCACGCCGTGCTTGTATTGCAACGTCTCCGATAGCTGGATGCTGCCCAGCAAGTGGCAGCGTGCCATGATCGGCGCGGCTGGCATGTACGTGGAGTTGGCCATCGCCAGTGTCTGCACGTTTATCTGGTGGTTCAGCGAGCCGGGTCTGTTGAATTATCTGGCGCTGAGCACGATGTTCGTCTGCTCGGTGAGCACATTGATCTTCAACTCGAATCCCCTGTTGCGGTACGACGGCTATTACATCCTGTCGGACATCAGCGAGATACCGAACCTGCGGCAGAAGGCCACCGATATTCTCAGCCGCAAGCTGGGGTGGTGGTGTCTTGGGCTGGAGCGGCCCGACGACCCGTTCCTGC
>JBGTDH010000141.1:0-4151 GCA_041748435.1 Pirellulales bacterium | reverse complement strand
CCACTCGGACTCTTCCCATTCGCTGCGCGCCGCGGCCAGATCGGCGGCGTGACGTCGCACGATGTCCTGCTTCTGCGATTCGTACTCGTGCTGCAGCGGACCATGCTCGCCTTGATAGCGGGCGTGCGCCGCGGCCGCTGCAGAGGCCTGCTCGTCCTCCAGCCGCGCTTGGTCCCGCTCTTCGTGCGTGTCGGTCCGGAGCCGGGCTTCGGCAAAGTCCCGCTGGGCCGTCTCGTTGCGATTGCGAAAGCCCGACTGCATTCGCGCTTCGGCCGCCAACCGCTCGTCAACCAGCTTATTAAGATCGGCCAGAACGGTTCGCGTGCGTTGGATCAACTCGGGTTCGTCGTTCATGAGCAGTCTTGCTGAGCCTTGGCCAGCACCTGCAGCAAGTTGACCATCGAGTTGAGCGTCGCCTGCACCCGAGGCTCGAGCGGCTCCAGATACCGCTCGTTAAACTCGCGCCGCACGCCGTCGTTCCAATCGGACTGCGATTCCTCCCACTTCACACGGAGGGTGCGCAGCGATTCTCGCAATCGAACGCTGCCGGCGCTGACATCAACCCGCCGCATGCTTAAGCCCCCGGCTGCGATTCGGGCGCGTCGCCCGGCGCGGTCTCCGCATTGCCCCAGGAGACGGACGGCCCCTGCGAGGGCGTGGAGGTCACGCTTAGGTAGCGTTCCAACGATTGCGTCATGCGTTCCAGCGCGCCGGCGCCGCGGCCGAGGTCGTCGACCAGGTAGTTGCCCAACTGCTGCGCTTGCGCCAGATACTCATCGACCAGCGAGGGCAACTGCCGCCCCCATTCGCGCACGCGCCGGAGTTTTTCATGCGCCTCTTCCAAGGCAAACTCTGCGCGCCGCAGGGCCACCTTCTGCTCGGCACAATCGGGAGTGTGGTCGCGCGTGACCTTGAACATGCGGCAGCGGTGCAGATCGACCTTGGCTTGCGTCACACGTTCTTCGCGGTCGCGGATCTGCTTCTGCCAATACCCGGGCTGCTCATTCAGAATCCAGTCCAGCACGCGGCGGATCTCCAGATCGACCTCTTCCAGCGAACTGGAGGCCTGCTCCGCAAACACGACCACGGCCGCCTTGACATCGGCGATGGCTTGAATCGAGTTGACGTTGGCGCCGCTCATCGCTGTTGCAGGTACTCCTCCACCCGGTCGGCCTTCCGCAGCAGGAAGGGAATGTGCTGATTGGCGGATTCCGTGAAGTGCTTGAGCACGTGCATTGTTTGCTCAAACTCTTCCACGAATCGCACTTGCTCCTGGTCCCGCCACGTTTGGCCCAAGCCCGTGAGTTGGGCATGCAGCGTTGTGAGCTGCGTCTCCAACTCGCCGTTGAAGCGCTTCAGGCTTTGGGCAAAACGGCGGAGCTCGCCGGGATCGACAATCGCCTGGGCCATGACCGTCCTCCTCTGTTCGCAACGCCGGTGAATCGAGCCCCGGCCGGAACCGGCCTCGGATGCCCCTCTTCCTTGAGTCTACCCCGTGCGCGCGAAGGCGTAAACGGCGGCGTGAGCGACGCCCCTGAACTCGGCAACTATTTCCTGGGAACCGTGCTTTCCTTCGCCAGTACGCAGCGCAGGCCGATGGCGTCGTCCCGAAGGTCTTTCGAGGCGCCGCGGCGCGTGGAGCTGGTAAGCTGCTCGGCTTTATCCTGCCAGCTTCCACCCCGCAGCACGCGCTGCGTGGCATCGCCGCCGCTGATCCAGGCGCTGCCGTCAGCCGGCGCGTCCCGATAATCGGCGTGCCACGTGTCGCGGCACCACTCCCACAAGTAGCCGTGCATATCATAGAGCTTCCAGGCGTTGGGCTGCCTGGCGCCTACGGGCGGATCGTTTCCGGCGGCGTTGCCGTTGAACCAGCCATATGTTCCCAATTGCGCGACATCGTCGCCGAAAGAATAACGGGTTGTCGTGCCCGCGCGGGCCGCGTACTCCCACTCCGCTTCGCTGGGCAGACGAATCACTTCTTCGGCAGCTATCAGCTTGGCCTCGCGCATCAGCCGCGTGGCCTTTAGGCAGAACGCTTCGGCTTCCTCGAACGTCAGCTCCTCCACGGAATTGCGCGGTCCCTTCCATTTGCTGGGATTATTACCCATAACCGCCTGCCACAGATTCTGCGGCACTTCGTGGCGGGCCATCTGAAACGGCTCGGTCAGCGTCACGCGATGTGCCGGCTGCTCGGAGGGATCTGCTTGATCGAAACCCATGACGAAGGACGCTGGAAAGCCCGCTTTGCCAGGCGCAATGGAAACGAACTCCTCGCGAAAGGTTTTGAGCAACGGGAGTTGCTGATCGTCAGCTTGCGAGACGAGGGCGATCACGGCGAGGAGTGGGGCGCTCATGGTTGATTCCAGCGCCGCCTGGGGGCGGCGGCAAAGCGAGATTGGAACGCATTAGCAACGACGCTCTACTCTACACGCCGGGCGGCCTGAATCAAATCGCCGGCGCCTTGGGCCAGCAGCTCGTCGGCGGCGCGGCGTCCCAGACCGGCCGCGTCTTCCGCCACGCCCGATACATCGACTGCCAATCGATGCCGGCCATCAAGGCTGAGCACCGCAGCCGCCAGATGCAGTAAGCCATCGTCATCGATGCGCCCCCACGCCCCGACGGGCGCCATGCATCCGCCGCGCAAAGCAGCCAACAAGGCCCGCTCCGCCAGCACGGCCTGATGCGAGGCCGCATGATCGAGTAGAGCCACCGCTTCGCGCGTGGCGGTATCGGCGGAGCGTGACTCTAGTCCCAACGCGCCTTGACCCACGGCCGGAAGCATTAACGACAGCGGTAATTCCTCCGAAACGTGACTCTGCAACTCCAGCCGCTGGAGGCCTGCCTGCGCCAGCACGATCGCGTCGTATTGGCCCTCGTGCAGCTTCCGCAGCCGCGTATCAACATTGCCCCGGATTTCTGCCATCTGCAAATCTCCGCGGGCGTGCAGGAGTTGCGATCTTCGCCGGCTGCTGCCCGTGCCAATCACGGCATTCGCAGGAAGATCGGCCAGCGCCAGCTTCTCTCGACTAATCAGCGCATCGCCCACCGGCGCTCGCTTAGGGACCGCGGCCAGGCACAATCCGTCGACCGCCTCTGTCGGCAAATCCTTGAGGCTATGCACGGCTAGATCGACGCTTTTGTCCAGAAGTGCCCGCTGAATTTCCTTGGTGAACACGCCCAACGTGCCGATCTGCTCGATGGGCCCGCGCTGCTGCACGTCTCCCTGCGTGGTGATGTGAATCAGCTCGACTTCCACGCCGGAGGCGCGCAGCGCGCAGGCCACCCATTCCGCCTGCCATAAGGCCAAGGGACTGGATCGCGTGCCGATGCGTAATGCGCGCGTGGTGCTCGACATCTCGGTTTTAGTCCTGCGGGGCCGCGTGCGGGGCGGCATGCTCGATCAAGACATTCGGGTTCACCTCAATCCTCGCGCCGTTCTTGCCCCCCGGCAATGCCGGCTTGGCGCGGCGGGATGTCTGCTGCGGGGGCACCACCACGCCGCAACTGACGATGAACTGCAAGGCCTGGTCGACTGTCATGTTCAGATCGATCGTTTCGCTCTTGCGCACCGTGATGATGCAGCCAGTGATGGGGAGGGGCGCGTAGGGCACCAGCACATTGACGACCGGCTCGTTGGCAGCGGCTTCCACATCCAGCAGCCCTTCGCTGGTCACGAAGCCCACGCTCCAGATGCCCTTGCTTGGGAATTCGACTGCCACGATGCGGGTGTAGGGTATCTCGCGTTCGCTGAACATCAGGTCGGTCACTTGTTTGACCGAGGAGTAGACGCTGTTGACCAGCGGCAGGCGTCCCACGCCCTTCTCGAACAGCCCCCAGAAGAACGTTCCTACGCCGATCGCCAGCAGCTTCCCAAGCAGGTACAGCACCAGGACCAGCACGAGCAAGAAGATCGGCGCCACGACGTACGGATTTAGATACTCCAGCTCCACATAGCGTCGATAGACTTGCGCCGGCGTCGAGGGGAGCGGAATCAACCGTTCCTTGGTGAAGGCCTCCGCCACCTCCTGCGGCACGTAATGCCGGGCATCGACCCGCACCCACACCCGGCCGTCGACTGTGCGGAGCTCCTTCGGCGAGTCGTTTTGCGGGTTGGTGTACACGTCGTACAGCCGCAAGTAGAGCACCTCCCG
>JBGTDH010000140.1:0-6044 GCA_041748435.1 Pirellulales bacterium | reverse complement strand
AGCGGCTATGGCCCGAGCCGAACGATGCCCACCCGCTGCCCAAGGAAGAGGTCGCGCGAATTCGCAAGGTAAAGACCTCGCAGTGGTTCGCCTGGTACAACGCCGCCTTCCTGTTTGGCGCCGCCTGCGGCGGATTTGTGTTCGGACTCCTCGGCGACCGCGCGGGTCGCGTGAAAGCTCTGGCCGCCAGCATTCTCTGCTATTCGCTGGTCTCCGGCCTGACCTACTTTGTGCGCTCCCCGGAGCAACTGCTTGTACTCCGCTTTCTCGCCGCCATGGGTGTGGGAGGCATGTGGCCCGCCGGCGTGTCTCTGGCCTCCGAAGCCTGGTCCGATGTCTCGCGCCCCACACTTGCCGGCCTCATCGGCACGGCGGCCAATGTGGGCATCATTGCCATGTCGCTGTTGGGAATGTACGTCAGCATCACCGCCGAAGATTGGCGCTGGGTGATGCTGGTCGGCGCGTCGTCCACACTGCTGGGCGTGTTTGTCTTGTGCTGCGTGCCTGAATCGCCCCGCTGGCTGCAAGAGCGCCAATCGCCGACTCTTTCAACCGGAAACTCCGCGGGCATGTGGCAGGTATTTCAGCCGCCGCTGCTGAAGTACACGCTGCTGGGCATCTGCCTGGGCGCCGTGCCCCTCTTGGGCGGCTGGGGCACCACGCAATGGGTGATTCCCTGGTCGGACGAAGTCATGCCGCAGGACCCCCAGGCCAAGGCGTTTGCCGCCTTGATGCGATCCACGGGCGGGGCGGTGGGCAGCTTATTGGGAGGTTGGATCGCCAGCATGATGGGTCGCCGGCTGACGTATTTTCTCGTCAGCGCGTCGTCCCTGCTCTTGGCGGGATATATCTTCCGGTTTCTGACGCCGCTGGACCCCACGTTCCGCTACTGGGTCTTTGCCCTGGGGTTTGTGTCTACGATATTCTTCGGCTGGTTGCCGCTGTATCTCCCGGAACTCTTTCCCACGGCGGCCCGCGCCACCGGCTCGGGCGTCTCTTTCAACTTCGGCCGCATTTTCACGGCCTGCGGAGTCCTGGCGGCCGGGTTCCTGGTCGGCCATTACGGGGGCGATTACGCCCGCGTGGGCCAGATCACCAGCCTGGTCTACGCCTGCGGCATGGTGATTATCCTGTTTGCCCCGGACACCACCCGCCCACGCGAAGCGGCCAGTTCGGGGGCACGCGCCCCCTCGAACTGAGGTTAGCCCGACGCGCAAGCGAGGGATGTTCGGCGTTCTATGTTTCGTGCATCCAGCACCTTCGCCGGCGTTTTACTTAAACTCTTGTGAGGCCGCGGAACTTTCCGGTATCGTCGCGCGATCATCCCTCGCTTGCGCGTCGGGCTACGCTGCGAGACGCCGATTCGAGGAAGCATGAATAATCCGGGTTGGCGAACGATCCCCAATCCCGTCTACATTGTTTCTTCTAGAACGACAGTGGACTTTTACGCCAGTCTCGCCAATAATACGCACGTGGGGCAGGTCCGAGGAGTTCGATTCCGGCCTGGATGCCAACGTCCTGCGGTTCTCGCGGGATTGGTGGGGAGCGGAGAAAACTGAAAATCTATCGAATTAACGCTGGAAACGGGGTCCGTTTTTTGCGATAGTCGTTGTTGCGCTGCATGTCGTCCCAATTCATTTCTTGTCATGGAGTCCACACGTATGAAAACGAACAGAAAGAGTGCGGGCTTCACGCTCGTCGAGCTGCTGGTGGTCATCAGCATCATCGGCATGTTGATCGCCCTGCTGCTGCCGGCCGTCCAAGCCGCCCGCGAAACCGCCCGCCAAGCCACGTGCAGCAACAATTTGAAGAACATCGCCTTGGCGATGATCTCCTATGAGTCTAGCAAGAACGTGTTTCCGGGCTATTCTAATGACCTTGACCGATCCACGGGGCTACCGCTCGCTGCCGCCGCCGATGGCAACGATAATCGAAGCTGGGCCTTCACAATTCTTCCGCAATTAGACAATCGTGCACTTTACGACAAGTACCGAGACCCACCGCCGGTAGCAGGCGTGCCAAATCCTGCCCCCATATTTAATAGCTCGATCACGGAAACGCTCGATCTATTCATATGCCCGACCAACCCCCCGGAGGGGCTCGGCAGTGCAGGGACGAACTATGTCGTGAATGCGGGCCAACTCGACGTGAGCAGCGGGACCGCGCCTGCCCTTAGCTACTCCGAGTCCGCCAAGGGCAACGGCGTTTTCCATTATCGCGCAGGCAATGCGGGCACGGGCGCTATGACCATGTCGGCAGCCTACCTGTCAGGTGGAGATGGCAACTCGACTACATTGATGGCCTCCGAGAATGCCGACACTTGGCGGTGGCACGATCCCGAAGAGCGGTATTCGGGATTCACATACCATGGCGTGTCGGCAACTCCTGGCCAGCAGACCACCGCACCTTACACGCAGTCTCTCGGCATTAATGTGTTTTTTGCGCAAAGCAAGATTACAGGCACCACGCCTGATGCCGACGCCGGCTACGCGCGACCTTCCTCATATCACCCGGACGTAGTCTTGGCTGCGTTCTGTGATGGCCGCGTCCGTAAGCTGTCGGAAACGATCAGCTATGGCGTCTTCCAGGCGCTATGCACGCCGAATGGGAAACGTGCCGCTCAGAACGGTGGCGCCTTGTACTACGACATTACCGCACCGCCTGCCGCCGGAAGCGAGCCGTGGCCTACTCGCGTGGTGGACGAAGAGGCTATCCAGTAACGCAGCACGCCATCTCGATTTCGCTACCCCCTTGGCAAGGTGCCAAGGGGTTTTTTGTTGGGATGGACCCACCTTGGTTTGGAAGTGCCGCGCAGCGGTCAGCAATCGACCAAATTTGGAGCTAGATCTTGCCCGCCGCTGCCACCACGCGGTGGAAGTGGAGTTGCACTTCGCGGTTCACCACGCGGCGGACCCCTTCGACCAGGCAGCGCGGCTCGTTGTCTTCCTGCTGCCCCAAGCGCATGATCTCGGGCAGCTTCATGCCCGGTGGGACGGTGAAGGTCGATTGGTAGATGATCTGGTTGCCCGCGTCCAACTCGGGCACGATGAAGTGGCACGTGGCCCCGTACGTCAGCCTGAGGTTGGCGTAGCGTAGAGGGGCGGTACGCTCTCTACGGCTTCCCCGCGGTCATGGTCGCCGGTCGTCATGGATGCACTTGCATGCGTCGGGAACCGGGGATAGGCTTTTTGTGTCAAGGGAACGTAGCGCCGTCCATGCGCCCGTTGACTATAATTCCCTTGGAGGCCAGCCATGATTCATCAATTCGACGCCGAAAAGGTTACACAACTCGCGGGAGTGTTGCTTCGCTTCGAGGAAGGGAAGATGGAGTACCTGCGGTTGCTGAAACTACTGTACATCGCCGACCGCGAGGGCATTCAAGAAACCGGGCGGCCGCTGACATGCACCGCTTCCGTGGCCATGGATCATGGACCGCTTTCGAGCGAGGTTTACGATCTGATCAAGGGCGAGATCACCGCCGAAGCCCATTGGTCACAATTCATCCGCACGCAAGGCCACAACGTGGAGTTGGAGTCGGATCCTGGGAGGGGGCGATTGTCCCGGTACGAGATCGCTAAACTCAACGACGTTTCCCAAAGGCACGCCCCCTTGTCGACCTGGGCCCTCGTCGACTTGACGCATGACTTCCAGGAATGGAAAGCGAACAAGCCCCCCAGGGGATCCTCGCGGCCAATTCCACTGGGCGACATCCTGGATGCAGCCGGCCGTTCCGACGAAAAAGCGGCCATCCTTGCGGAGCTTGAGGAGAAAGCCGCTTACGATCGGTTCTTCCAAGGTGCGCGGACGTGAAAAGCGGTGCAACGTTCTGGCTCCAGAATCGTAACGTCGAGGGCGGTCACCCCCACTTCGTCCTTTCCGACACCACCGCGAATGCGGTTCTGGTGGTGGTCGCGAACCTCACCGAATGGCAGGCTCGTAAGGACCAGGCTTGCATCCTGGAGCCGGGAGAAGATCAGATCGTCAAGAAGCGAAGCATCGTGAGTTTCATGGATGCCAAAATTGTTGCGAACGCCTACTTGGATGAGCAACTCGCCGCCGGAGAGATTATCGCCGGGCCTCCTCTCAGCCAAGCCACACTCCACAAGATCCGAGCGGCGTGCGCGGTGACGCGCCACATTCCGAACGATGTTTTTGACCTGCTCGATGCTCAGGGTCTTGTTCCGCTCGTCTGATGAGGCTTCACGCGTGGGGGCGTACTGCCACCACGCGGTGGAAGTGGAGTTGGACTTCGCGGTTCACTACGCGGCGGACGCCTTCGACCAGGCAGCGCGGCTCGTTGTCTTCCTGGCCCAGACGCATGATCTCGGGCAGCTTCATGCCCGGTGGGACCGTGAAGGTCGATTGGTAAATGATCTGGTTGCCCGCGTCCAACTCGGGCACGATGAAGTGGCACGTGGCCCCGTAGGTGAGCATGCGGTTGGCGTAGGCTTCGTGATAGGGCCGGATGCCGGGGAAGCTCGGGAGCAGGCCGTGGTGCAGATTGATGATCCGCCCGCCGGCGAAGCGCCAGCAGGTGCTGGGGGGCAGCACCCGCATGTAACGGGCCAGGATGATGTAATCGATCTGGTGCTCGTCGCATAACTCGACCAGCCGCTCCTCATTGGCCACGCCTTCGTCATCGCCGATGTTTTGCCACGGGACGTCGAACTGCTCGGCAATGGCGCGGCACGCGGGGCGGTTGCCGATCATCACCGCCGCTTGCGCGCGGATCTGGCCATCGCGAATAGCCCGCAACAGCGCCAGGACCGGCTCGGGTCGGTACGTGGCACATAGCGCCAGCCGAGGGCAAGCTGCCCGCTCTTCCGGAGACCAGACGCGCAGAGAGAGTCCCGTCTCGCGCGCGATGCGGGCCATCGCCGCCTTAAGATCGGCCAGTTTTTCAGGGGCGAGTTCAATGCGGCAGAGCATGGCGAAGACGGCTTCTTCGTCATGATCGTACATCTGAATCTCGGCGATATTGGCGCCCTGACCCGTTACATAGTGAATGATCGGATCGGCCAGGCCGCGGTTATCCGGACCCACGGCAGTGATGATGGTTTGCATGCCGGGAGTATACAGAGGAGAGGGGACAGGGGAGAGGGGACAGGGGACAGCAAGAAAGCCGTTGCGATTCCTTGGCTAGCCGCCTTCGCCTCCGACGTCCTGCGTGAGGGCTTCCTGCATCAACTCGATCTCGTGGTGATGGTGCGATTCCAATTGCAGCAGGAGCTGCTCCAGGTCGAGGCACAGATCGTCCAGGCTGCCGCCCTGGTCGTCCGGGAGCTGCTCCATCTGCTCCAGAGTCTCTGTCAGGGCAACGCGAAACTCATCGTGCTCCCGGCGCAGATGCCGCACCCGCTCGAACAGTGCGGGCTGACGGTCTCGCACAAATGCCATGTAGCCGCCCCCTTCTTCCAGCGTCAGCAGCCGCTCCAGATGCCGTTGGAACGATTGTGCGGTGAAACGCACCGTCGAAAGCTTCTTGGCGTAGCCCACCGCGGTGACGCGCCATTGCAGGCTCAATCGCAGCGCGGCCGTCACGTGGGCCAGAATCTGGTGCTCCAACAGGCACTGATGGCCCACGGTATCCATCGCGCCTTCCAGCTCTACGAGTGTTCGGATCATGGCAGTACCTCCCCGGTGTTGCACCGTGTTTTCGGGTTGCCCTGTGTTTTCCAGTAGCCCTGTTTCCAGTAGCACAATGACAGTTGGCACAACCAATCGAAGCAAGTGTTCGACTGGTCTGCGGGCCAAGACTCTACCCGCGTTCACGAGAGATGAACGGCACGCCATGGCCGTCGATAGAAAGTCTATCATTTCGCGCAGTGCCGGGGAAGATCTGCGGCCCCCCAGACGTCTGAAGTTAATGCACTTCCTGCAAGACGACCCCATCGGGCTTGCCCGATGGTGAAGCAGATTTAACGGCTAGACTCGGCAAGTTAAACAACTCCTCGACCCCCACGAGCTTGCGGCCTGTTGATTTAATCGCCGAGCGGTCTAGCATTCCTAGCGGGTGGTTTTTTGTCCCGGGAGGGCAGGCAAGA
>JBGTDH010000139.1:0-4467 GCA_041748435.1 Pirellulales bacterium | reverse complement strand
TATCCTCACTAACCGAGAGGAGGCTCTCGCCGTCTGGGCTGAAGCTCACTTTGCCCACCGCCCCCCCGTGATAAAGTAGGGTCGGCGAGGGCACATCCCACAGCCGCGCCACATCGTCCCAACATCCCGTGAGCACCGTCTTGCCGTCGGGGCCAAACACGGCCGCCCGGACTTGTGCGGGATGCATGAGCGGCGGGCAGAGCGCGATGCCTGTGGTTGCATTCCACAGTCGCGTGGCTAGATCGTCGCCACTGGTCAGCAGCGTTTTGCCATCCGGGCTGAACGCGACGGCGAAGACCGTGTCGCCATGTTTCAGCGGCGTGCCTTGGCGTTGCCCCGTGACTGCATCCCAAAGCTGGGCGGTGTAGTCACGACTTCCGGTTGCAATCGTCCGGCTATCGGGGCTGAAGGCCACGGCAAAGACCCGGTTGGTATGCCTCACCGTTGGTCCCTGTGGTTGGCCCGTGCCTGCGGACCATTGCCGCGCCGCGCCGTCGTCGCAGCCCGTCAAGATTGTTTGCCCATCCGAGCTGAAAGCGACGCAGCGAACGATGTCGGGATGTTCGAGGCGCAGCAAAAGCTCGCCGGATGGAACATCCCAGACCCGTGCGATGGTGTCGTGGCTTCCCGTCAAAACGGTCTGGCCGCTAGAGCTGAATGCCACCGCTAGAACGCGGTCTTCATGCTGCAAGGCAGCGCCGCGCGGCTGACCCGTGACAGCATCCCAAAGTTGCGCCGTGTTGTCTCCGCAGCCGGTGAGGATCGTTCGCCCCTCGGGGCTGAAGGCCACGGCGTACACCGTGCCGCCGTGCTTCAGCGGCGAGCCGATCTCCTGGCCCGTGGCCGCGTCCCACAAGCGCGCCGTATGGTCGGAGCTGCCTGTCACCACCCGCTGGCCATCGGGGCTAAGCGCCACGGCAAACACGTTGTTTTGATGCCCGGCGAACATGCGTCGCAGAGGTTGGGTGTCGCGATGCCACGCCGCCAGTTGGATGCGAATGCTACGCTCCAACTCCCGATCGCCCGCAGCGACCGCAATTTCCAAACTGCGCGCCAACCAAAGCATGCACCCCGCCGGATCGTTCTGCTCGCCGAAGGCCAGAGCACGCTCGAACGACAACTGCGCCGTGGTTCGCAAAGCCTCCCGCCGTTCTCCCCACGCCCATGCGGCTAGTCCAAACGCCGCGATACTTCCCAGAATCAGGACGCCCACAAGCATCGCAGCGGCCGGATGGCGTCGGCTCCATTTCCACGCCCGCTGCGGGGAAGACAGGGAGCGGGCCACAATGGGTTCCCCGTCGCGAAACCGCTGCAGGTCTTCGGCCAACGCGGCGGCATCGGCATATCGTCGCTGCGGCTCCTTGTGCAAGCACTTCAGACAGATCGTCTCCAAGTCTTGCGGCACGTTTGCTTGCCACCGCCGGAGGGGCGCCGCGTCGGTGGAGATCACCTGCAGCATGGTGTCGACCAGGCTCGACCCGACGAACGGCGGCCGGCCGGTCAGGCACTCATACAAGATCGCGCCCAAGGCGTACACGTCGGCGGTCACGCCCACCCCCTTACTCTCTCCGCGGGCCTGTTCCGGCGCCATGTACTGGGGTGTGCCCAGCACCGTGCCGGAGTGTGTCTGGGCACTGCTGTCTAGCCTCTTGGCCAAGCCAAAATCAGCGAGCTTGGGCAGTAAGGATGAAGGAATAAGTAAGGATGAAGGATGAAGGATGAAGGATGAAGCAGAGGGAAACTGGCTGCCTTTGTCCGGTTCATCCTTCATCCTTCCGCCTTCATCCCTCCGGTCCATCCTTCCGCCTTCATCCTTGATCAATAGCACATTGCTGGGCTTGAGATCGCGGTGCACAATTCCGGAGTGGTGCGCGGCGTGTGCGGCTCGTGCGAGTGTCTCGACCAGGTCTGCGGCTTGGGCAGGAGACAATCGCTGTTGTTGCAAGAGATCTGCCAGGCTGCCGCCGGGGCAGTATTCCATGCTGAAAAACGGCCGGCCCAGATGCTCGCCGACTTCGAACACCGGCACGATGTTGGGGTGCTGCAGCCGCGCCAGGGCGCGGGCCTCCTGTCCAAAGCGGGCGAGGGCTGCGGCGTCGCTTTCCGTCGCGGCGTGCAAGACCTTTAACGCCACCAGCCGATCCGCGGCCATCTGGCAGGCCAGGTAGACGGTGCCCATCCCCCCGCGGCCAAGTTCGCACAGAATCTGGTAGCCGCGCTGTTCCCACTCTTTGTGGGCCAACGCGCTGAGGCCTGGAGGGGGATCCGCCCGCGAAGGCTGCATTTCGAGGGTGTGTTCGTGGCTGGCGTGCTGGACCAGCGTGGCATGTTCGGGAAAGCGAGCCACGTACTCGACCAGCTCCCACGCATCGCCGCGCTGGTGGCGATACTCCCATTCCACCAGCAGCAGTTGACGCAGCAAGGCGGGCTGCTCTGCAGTCTCCACCAGATCTCGCAGCTCTGGCCAGCTCCACGCCTGGCCGTTCTTTAAGGCGTGTTCCAGGCGATCGCAAGCCGCATCGATCCGGCGCGCGGTGGCCACCGACAGCTCCGAGATCTCCAGACCGGCGACCGAACTCATGGCTCCGGTTCCTTGCTCCAGATCAGGCGAATGGTTTGCAGCTTGCGGATGACCGTCCGACGCGAGCAGCCGAGCTTGCCGGCGATCTCGCCGTTGGTGCAACCCTCCAGCTTCCACACGGCAATCTGACGCAGCTTGTCGTCGCCCAACCGCTGGAGCAGGCGCTCGTACTGCTCCACGAGCTGGGCCGCCAGCTCGGGCGTGGGGTCCTGACCCACAACCCGTTCCAGCACGGCTTCGTCATTCTCTAACAGGAACATCGCTCGATCGGCCGGAAGTGTGACACGCCCGGCCCGCGACCGCTCCCGTCGCGCCTGATCGATGGCTTTGCGGGCCGTGAGCACCACCAGCAGCCGCCAGAGGCCGTCCCGATCTTCTAACTGCGGGAAACGGCCTCCCGCCACACCGCGAAAGAAGCTGTTAAAGGCGTTCTGCACCACATCTTCTTCATCCGCCGGGGCGCGGGGCGACGTTTGCAGCACCTGTCGAGCCAGCCCGATCAACCGCGCATGATATCGCTCCCACAACGGCTGTGCCGCCGTCGCCTCGCCATTCTTTAGGGCATGAATCCAATGGCTGATCGATCCCGGCGGCATCCGTTACCTGCGTGGCGTGAGTTGTCATCGCCTGCACTGTAACGTGCGGCGTGCCACGATGCCACGATCTTTGCCGGTCCCAACGCGTGAGAATGGCATTGGTTCGACGCGAATTCCTGATTGTAAACCCTACAAACTCGGTAAAGTTTACAATCCGTGCATAGGGTACTTCCCGGCCTTGACGCGGCGCTACAATGCTCACAGCGGTTGCCGCGAGCAACGGCCGAGGAAGCGTTTCCTTCATCGCCGGCGATCCCCAACGGCACAACCGCACGCGACCTTGCGGACAGTAACGATCATGCGCCATGGCGGCCATAATCTTCCTCGAATGGTTTTTGACCACTCCGGAAGCGTGACCTATACTCGAAATGGCCGCAGGTCTGCACCTCTGGCCAAACATGGATTGAGCCTCCGACTGCCGTTGGTGCCGAGAGCTTCCCGCCGTCTCGCGCACAACGCGGTCGCCCACCCGAAGCTCGTCCTGTCAGGCAAACCCTAACAAGATGGAACGCGTTATGCAACTTCGGCCCTGGTGCGCCTGGATTGTTCGCTCCGTTCTTGTCGTGTTGCCGCTTGTGGCAGTGCCCGCGGCGCATGCTCAAGCCACCGCTGTGCCTGGCCTGAATGTCCGCACGGTGCTGGAGCAGGGGCAGCAGTTGGAGAACCAGCGTCGCTGGGGTGAAGCCCTTTCGCTGTACGAAGAATCCCTCCGGGAGCTGCCCCATGAGCAGGACCTGGAGTCTCGCTTTCGCTCGGCCAAGATTCACTACGATCTCGGCCGCCGCTATCACGACGCCAGCTTCCGTCGCTCGCTGACCAGCCTCAACGAACAAGATGCCGTTGGTTTATACGCCGAGGTGCTGCTCAAGGTTCAATCGCACTATGTCGACGAGCCCAACTGGCGCAAACTGGTCGATCACGGCACCGCCACTCTGGGCACCGCACTCAGCGACGACGTGTTTCTCTCCCAACACGTCCGCGATGTGTCCGCCGAGCAGGTGGCCGCGTTCCGCCAAGACTTGGAGACTCGCCTGCGGACATATCCCGTGCGCACCCGGCATGAAGCTCGCGACGCTGTGAGTTGGGCCGCCCGCTTCGGCCGCGAACGGTTGGGCATCACGTCCACGGCCGTGATCTTGGAGTACACCTGCGGCGCCAGCAACCTACTGGACGATTACTCCTCTTATCTCACGAAGGATCAGCTCACCGAGGTCTACTCGCAGATCGAAGGCAACTTTGTGGGCCTGGGCATCGAGCTCAAGAGCACCGAAGGCGCCTTGCAGATCTTAC
>JBGTDH010000138.1:0-2070 GCA_041748435.1 Pirellulales bacterium | reverse complement strand
CCGCAGCCGCCGGGTCCACAGCCGGCATCGGCCGAGGCGCACAGCAAGGCACTCACGCCAAGAATCGCCAGACTCACATTCAGAACACTTCTCATCAATCGACTCCTTTACACAGAGAAACAAGGCACTCGCCCGACCGGCGTGGAATCCACCTCGGCCGCAAACGATCGACCCCTGGAGCCACGAGTGCGCCAGGGGTCGCTTAGAGGCGAGCGCAACCAAACAAAAAACCCTCGGACGCGAACACTCGCAACCGAGGGCTGCCGTAGCCACATCAATAGCCCGCCCTCCGTGAGCGAGCATGGAGGGAGGATAGGGGTCAGGCGGGGGACTGTCAATGGGCTGTGAGGCCCGCGCGGCCTAACCCTTCTTCTTCTTGGCCGCTTTTTTCTTGGGGGCGGGCTTCTTCTTCTTGGCCGATTTCTTGACGGCCGTCCCGGTCGAGCCGCGAGACTTCTTGCCGAAGATGCTATCCCAATTCTGGGAGAACTCGGGACTGGCTCCTGAACGTACAATCGGCCCACTCATCGTGACGGTTCCTTTCTGCGAGCAATCTGCGGGACATGTTCAATCGCCGTTCATTCTAAAACCGATTGGCGCGGGCACAAGTGCGCGGCACGAGCGCCCGAGCGCCGCGGTGTGGCTTTCCTGTTACACTTAAGGTGTGGCCAAGAAGAAGAAGATTCGCGTTGATTTTCGGAAGAACCGCGCGGCCCGCACGCGGCAGACGGATATTACGCGAGAGTACGCGGCCGGCGATCAAGACACCCAGGACGCGCGACTGAGCGGGGAACGCATCAGCGGCAAAGGGGCGTTAAATCGCCGCCGCACGGTGCTGGCCGATGAAGATTCCGCGAGCGGCGACCAAGCGGGGTTTCAGGTCCGTCTGGACGTCGATCGCGCCGCTTGCCTGGCGGGACGCGTGCTGGCCGTGCGGGGGTTGGCCAGCACCGTGCAGGCCGGCGATGGCAGGCTCTACGAATGTGCCACGCGACGCTTGCTCAAAACGCTGTCGACCGATCAGCGGCATGTGGTCTGCGCGGGAGATCGCGTGCTGTTCCGTCTGGCGCCAGGGGATGCGCAGGAGGGAATCATCGAGCGGGTCGAGCCGCGGCATGGCGTGCTGAGCCGCAGCAGCAAGGGTCGGCAGCAGATCCTGGTCACCAATGTCGATCAGATCTTAATCGTCGGAAGCGCCGCCGAGCCGCCGCTCAAGCCGAACCTGATCGACCGGCTGCTGATTACTTCCGAGCAGAGCCGCATCCGCCCCATCATCTGCATCAACAAGGTCGACCTGATCGATACGGCCGGTCTGCAGCCGCTGGTGGGCGTGTACAGCCAGATGGGTTACCGCGTGCTGCTGCTCAGCGCCACCAACGGCTTTGGCATCGAGCGGCTGCGGCGAACAATGCACAATTGTCAGAGCGCCGTGGTGGGCCAAAGCGGCGTGGGCAAGAGTTCGCTGCTGAATTCCGTGGAGCAAGGCTTGCACCTGCGCGTGGGCAAGGTCAGTGTCGAAAGTCGAAAGGGCCGCCACACCACCACGACCGCGCAACTCCTGCCGCTTTCCGCGGGGGGTTACGTCGTCGATACCCCCGGCGTGCGGCAGTTTCAACTGTGGGACGTGGTGCCGCAAGAGATGGCCGGGTACTTTCGCGATCTGCGGCCCTTTGTCAGCCGCTGCCGCTTCCCGGATTGCACGCACACGCACGAAGATCTGTGCGCCGTGAAGGACGCCGTGGCCGACGACCTGATCGACGAGCGGCGGTATGAAAGCTACTGCCGCCTGTTTCACGGCGATTTTGACTGATCTGGATTCATAATGGAGTTAGACGCAGGCACACCGCGGATACGCGCGGATGGGAGCGGATAAGCGCGGATAGGGAAAAAAACGAAGAGCACTTCTCCTCGATCCGCGTCATCCGCATTTAATCCGCGACATCCGCGGTTTCTCCCTTCACCGGCTACCGAATTACAACTTGCAACGCGCTCGATTCCATGGCGTCATCCTTAATCGCCGATCCCACGCGGCAGCTCTCGCCGAACGAGGAGAATCGTCTCTGCTGGCGG
>JBGTDH010000137.1:0-5539 GCA_041748435.1 Pirellulales bacterium | reverse complement strand
GCGGCTGGGACATCGCCAGTGCGATTGCATGTCAAACGAAAACGGGAGGCTTACGCCTCCCGTTTCTAGAAAACGCATTTATCCGTCCGGGCTATTTAGCTCCGACCAACTGCTGTTTCTTCTTCTCGGCGATGATCTCGGTCTGGATCGACATGGGCACGCGGCGGTACTTGGAGAACTCCATCGTGAACGTGCCTTGGCCCTGCGTCATGCTGCGCAGGTCGGTCGAGTAGCCGAAAGTTTCTGCCAGCGGCACTTCGCCTTCAATCGTGGCGACGTTCCCTTTCATCTCCGTGGCCACGATCATGCCGCGGCGGCTGGTGAGCTCGCCTGCCACCGCGCCTTGGAACTGCGTGGGCACTTCGATCTCGACCTTCATCACCGGCTCCAGCAGAACGGGTGAAGTCTTAAGAAAAGTTTCGCGGAAGCAGTTGCGGCCGGCCGTCTGGAAGGCCATGTCGGAGCTGTCGACGTCGTGGTAGGAGCCGTCTTCCAGAATGGCCTTCACGCCCACGATCGGAAAACCGGCCAGAGGGCCCTTATGCAGGGAGTCGCGGAAGCCCTTCTCCACGGAGGGAATGTACTCGCGCGGAATGCGACCGCCGGTGACCTTATCCTCGAACTCGAAAGTATCTTCGGATTCCTCCGGCAGCAGCTCCAGCCTGCCGACGATGTGCGCGAACTGACCCGAGCCGCCCGTTTGCTTCTTGTGGCGGAAGTTATACTCCGCGGGCTTGCCCGGAGCTTCACGATAGCTGACCTTGGGCGCGCCGACTTCCACCTCCACGCCGTATTCGCGCTTGATGCGCTCGACGTAGATTTCGAGGTGCAGCTCGCCCATGCCGGCGATTACGGTCTCGGAGGTTTCCTCATCGGTGGCCACTTGGAACGTGGGGTCTTCCTTGCGGAACCGCTGCAGGGCCTTGCCCAGCTTGTCGGCGCCGTCCCGCGTGATGGGGGTGATGGCCATCTTGATCACCGGCTGCGCGATGAACATGCTTTCCAACGTGCAATAGTTGGGCTTGCCGGCGAACGTATCGCCGCTGGCGCAATCGACACCCATGATGGCGATAATATCGCCGGCGCCGGCGCTATCGACCTCGGCGCGCTTGTCGGCGTGCATCCGCACCACGCGGCCAATGCGCTCTTTGCGGCCCGTGCGCTGGTTGTAGTAGGTCTCGCCCTTGGAGATCGTTCCCTGATAGATTCGCAGGAATGTGAGCTGGCCGAACGGGTCTTCCACCAGCTTGAACGCCATGGCCACCATCGGCGCTTTGGGATCCGGCGTGAGCGGGAACGTGATGCTATTGTCTTTGTAGTCCTTGGCCACCACCTTCCGCTCCAGCGGGCTGGGGAGGTAGCGCACCACGGCGTCCAGCAACGGTTGCACGCCTTTGTTCTTAACGGCCGTGCCCATGAAGACCGCGGTCACGTCTTGTCCCTGCACGGCCAACTTCACCACGCTATGGATCAGCGTCTCGGGAACTTCTTCCTCGGAGAGGAGCAGCTCCATCATTTCGTCGCTGTACATGGAGAGGCTCTCCAGCGTCTGCTGCCGAGCGGCGTTCACCATATCCACCATGTCTGCCGGCACCGGCTCTTCGCGCACGTCCTCGCCGTTGGCGCCGTCGAAGTACAACGCCTTGCGAGTGATCAGGTCGACCACTCCTTTGAAGTTGTCTTCCTTGCCGATGGGAAGCTGCATCAGCACGGCGTCGCAATCGAGCTTCTCGCGAAGCTGGGCCACGACCTTCTCGTGGTTGGCGCCGGTGCGGTCCATCTTGTTGATGAACGCCAGACGCGGCACGTGGTAGCGCTTCATCTGCCGATCGACCGTGAGCGATTGGCTCTGCACGCCGCCGACGCCGCACAGCACCAGGACGGCGCCATCCAGCACGCGGAGAGAACGCTCCACCTCGACCGTGAAATCGACGTGGCCGGGCGTGTCGATCAGGTTGATTCCCACGCCATCCCATTCCACGCTGGTGGCGGCGCTAGTGATGGTGATGCCGCGCTCGCGCTCCAGGTCCATGTAATCCATGGTCGCGCCGGCGCCGTCTCCCTTCACTTCCTGAATGCGGTGAATGCGACCCGCGTAGAACAAGATGCGCTCGCTAAGCGTGGTCTTGCCCGAGTCGATGTGGGCGGAGATGCCGATGTTCCTGAGTTTGGCGAGATCCATGGTCGAACGCTCTCTCAACGAGTCACGGGTAAACGCGCCCACGTCCGCGACACGCGTCCGGTGGGCCATCAACGGGGTCAAATTGTCAGCACGCCAGCCGCCTGCTCGCGTGGCCAGACGCGTACAGACTGTGCCCGCCGCGCAAACGAGACAGCCCCAGGCAGGCAGGTAGTTTGCAGGGCAAGCTTCCCAAACCGCACGCAGCACCTTGGGAAACCTGCCCCACTCCGGGGCCGCGCCGGACGAAAGCTGGGGTCAGCAACTCCCGCCCTGGCAAGACTTAATATCGTAATCCATTTCGACTATTCGCAAAGGGCAAATTGAGACCTACTTTGCGGATTGATCGCGATGTACGGCCTGCTCGCCGTCCGTGCAGCGGGAGCTGCGACGCTCGCAACCCTCACGCGGGCTTCCATCACGTTGACGTAAAATCATTGAGCAAATGGTGTTAGGTAGTGCCCTGCCTGCAAGAGCGAGGGCCACCTTCAGCCCATGAAAGCAAGCCATCGCGCCCGATTCATGATCCGTTGAGACCATCTTCGCGAGAATCTAACCGATTCTGTTTGTCTGCCGATTGTAGCGCCCGACTTGGACAGTTTGGAACAACCCGGTCCCACGGCGCTGACCATTGTCGCCGCGTTCGAGGCGCTATCGTTCCTGATGCGCTGCGGCGATTATACTGATTCGCTGAATCGACTTGATTTTCCTGTGGCAATCTGCAACTCCAAACCAATGATCAGGCAACATCTTCAACGAACGACTTCGGCCGCAGTCCTGCTGCTTCTGGCTTCATCGCTGGGTTGGGCCGCCGACGCCGCGCGCCCCAACTTCCTGATCATTCTGGCCGATGATCTCGGCTACTCCGATCTGGGCTGCTACGGCGGGGAGATTGCCACGCCGCATCTGGATGCTTTGGCGCAGGGCGGCTTGCGGTTTACGCAGGCTTACAGCACGGCCCGCTGTTGGCCCAGCCGCGCGGCCCTGCTGACGGGCTACTACGCCCAACAGGTGCGGCGGGACAACTTGCCGGGCGTGGGGGGGGGCGGTGGTGCTAGCAAGCGTCCCGTTTGGGCACGCCTTCTTCCCGAGTATCTGCGGCCGCTCGGATATCGCAATTATCACTCCGGCAAGTGGCACATTGATGGCAAGGTTCTCGACGGCGGTTTCGATCGCTCGCTCGATCTGCGGAACCAGGGGAATTTCTTCACCGCCAAGGGCAACTCCCTCGACGATGTGCCCGTCAAGTCGGCGGCGGATGAATCGGGCTACTACGCCACGCGGGCCACCGCCGATCATGCCATCGATTGCCTTAAAGAGCATGCCACACAGCATGCGGCCCGTCCCTTCTTCCATTATTTGGCATTCATCGCCCCTCACTTCCCGTTGCACGCGTTGCCGGAAGACATCGCGCGGTACAAGAATCGCTATCAGGGCGGATGGGATGTCTTGCGGACCCAGCGGCATGCGAGGCAACTCAAAATGAAGCTGCTGACCGCGGGACTGTCAACCCTCGAGCGCGATGTAGGTCCGCCGTATCATTTTCCGGAAGCCCTGGAGAAGCTGGGGGCGGGCGAAGTCAACCGGCCGCTTTCCTGGGAGCAGCTCACTTCCCAGCAGCGGGAGTTTCAGGCAACGAAAATGGCCATTCATGCGGCCATGGTCGATCGGATGGATCGCGAGATCGGGCGCGTGCTGGATCAAGTTCGCGCCATGGGCGCGCTGGACAATACGTTTATTCTGTTCGCCAGCGACAATGGCGCCAGCGCCGAGATTATGGTCCGCAATGGCGGACACGATCCCCAGGCATCGCCCGGCTCGGCCGCCACGTATCTTTGCTTGGGACCCGGCTTCTCCAGCGCGGCCAATACGCCGTGGCGACGCCACAAGACCTGGGTGCATGAAGGGGGCATTAGCTCTCCGCTGATCGTGCATTGGCCGCGGGGCATCGCAGCTCGCGGTGAGTTGCGGCACAATCCGACCCACTTCGTCGATGTGGTTCCCACCGTGCTGGAGTTGGCCGGCGGTAAACGTCCCGCCAAGTGGGAGGATGTCCCCGTTCCCCCTGCGCCGGGCAAGAGCCTGGCGCCGGCCTTCGCCCGCGATGGCGCCGTCCCGCGCGACACGCTGTGGTGGCTGCACGAAGGCAACCGCGCCCTGCGCGTGGGCGATTGGAAGATTGTAGCCGCGAAGGACGAACCGTGGGAACTGTACGACTTGGCCGCCGATCGCAGCGAGACCAAGAACCTTGCTTCCGTCCATCCCCGGCGCGTGCGGGACATGGCCCAGCGGTGGACTAAGGAGATGGAGGCGATGAAGCCGTTGGCCAAGCCGGAGAGGTAAACCAGCCGCTGGAAGTACGCTACACTAACGGCTATGGATCATGACGCACTCTACCGGCAGGGGATCGAGCATTTCAACACGTGCGATTTCTTCGAGGCGCACGAATCGTGGGAGGAACTATGGACCGATTATCACGGACCCTCCCGTAAGTTCTATCAAGGATTGATTCAGGCAGCCGTGGCGTTGCACCATTTTGGCAACGGCAACATTCGCGGCGCTAAGAAGCTGTTTTTAAGCTGCCAGGCGTATCTCGATCCTTACCGCCCCCTGCACGAAGGCTTGAACCTCGAAACTTTTCTGGCTCAGTTTCAGGAGTGCTTCGCCGAGGTCATGGCCAGCACGGAGGAATTCCCCAAGATCGAGATCGACCCCGAGCGCATTCCCGAAATTCACCTGACAGAGGCCTAGGGCGCCGCTAGGGCTTAACGGCCGATTGGCGGTAGGCATCGCGCTGTTGGGGCAAGCCCAGACGCTGCGTGATGTCGGCCCAAACGGCGGCGCACGCGGTCAGCGCCTCGGCGGAAGTTGCCTTGCGGGCGACGACTCTCAGCACTGCTTGATCCAACGCCGCCAGGTAATCCGAGCGACCGGGAATCGGCAAAGCGCTCAGAGAGTCCTGACTGCCAAGGGTGTTCTCCGTGAGTTGTGCATACTGTGCTGCGGCCGCGGAACTGGCCGCGCGCTCGACCCATGCCCGCGGCGATTTGAGGAGCGCCCGCCGAAACAGCGTCGTCGCCGGACTGACGGCAGACACTTGCGAGCTCCACTCCAGACCGCTCAGCGCGATTAGCAATTGATACGCCGCCTCCGCATGCTTTGATTCGGCCGTGACGGATCCTAATCGGCCGGCGATTCCAAGGAGCGGTACCTTGTGGCTAGTTCTTGGCTGCCAGGCACGTGCTTCGGGATTGAAGACCTCCGTGCTGCCGGGGAGCGCGCAGAAACCGGCATCAAGTCCCGAGGGTTTGCTCTCCGGCGCCGTGAACATCCGGGAGCCGGTGGGCCAGGTGATCGCCA
>JBGTDH010000136.1:0-1613 GCA_041748435.1 Pirellulales bacterium | reverse complement strand
GCTGGCGGCGATCTTGCTAGGCGCCTGGGTCTATCGCCGCGGAGATCGCAGGTTTAGCGACCGCATGCGGGCAGTGCCTCTTCGGCCGGAAGCCGATCCCGATTTCAGCCAATTGCCATAGTGCGGCGATGGCGCTGAACTGCAAGCGGATGCTACCGCGGTGAGCTACAGCGCTTACTTCTCCGACTTGTCGGATTTGGGAGTCGACGCCGGGGTGCTCTTGGCGTCGGCCGCCTTTGTCTCCGCGGGAGGCTTGGCGGCATCGCTCTCGGCGGCGGCCTTCTTCTTGTAGCCTTCGCTGCGGTAGTCAGTGGTGTAGAAGCCCGAGCCCTTAAACAGAATCGCAGCGCCCGTGCCAAACAGCCGCCGCAGCTTGTTCTTGCCGCACTCCGGGCACTTCTTCTTGACATCGTCCTTGAAGGACTGCATCAACTCGAACTTATGCTCGCACGCATCGCAGACGTAATCGTAGGTGGGCATTTTTTGTCTCGGGCGCCAAACGCAATGTGAGATTCGAGAGTGACGATTACTCTGCCTTACGCGAAACAATCACCTGGCTTGGCCGGATTACGCGGTCATGCACCTGATAGCCGGGTTGCACCACCATCAGGATGGTGTTCGCCGGCTGCTCCGACGGCTGCGTGGTAATGGCCTGATGCAGGTGCGGATCGAACGCCTGGCTATCCGCCTTGATCTCCACGCAATTGTGCCGAGCCAGCGTCTCCATCAGATGCTGCTTGACCAGCTTGATTCCATCGAGGAGCGCGCCGGTCTCGCCCGCTTTCTGGGCGGCGTCAAGTCCTCGGTCGATGTTGTCGACCACGGGCAGCAGGTCTCGCAGCAAGGGCACACTCGCGTACTTACGCTCGTCGTCCAACTCGCGACGGGATCTCTTGCGGTAGTTCTCCAGCTCGGCCTGGGCACGCAGAATCCTGTCGCGGCTTTCGACCAGTTCCCCTTGCAACTGTTCCATTTCCTGCTGCAGGTCTTGTTGCATCACCTGCTCGGTCCCCGCCGATTCCTGCTCTGCCATAACTTATTCCTCCGCGTTTTGAGCGCTCTCTTCCGGGATGAAGTATTCTTTCAGCTTCTCGAAGAAGCTCTTGCGATGGGCGCCGACATTGGTGTGCTCCACGTCGGCCAGTTCGCGCAATAGCTCCTCTTGGCGGCCCGTGAGGGACTTGGGCACTTCCAGTGCCACTTGCACGACTAAATCTCCGTTGCCGCGCCGGCCCGGCGTGGGCATGCCGCGCCCGCGCAGACGAAAGATCTCCCCCGGCTGCGTGCCGGCCGGAATGCTCAATTCTTCGCGCCCCTCGAGCGTGGGCACTTCGATCTTCGCTCCCAAGGCCGCCTGGCTGTACGTGATGGGAACCTGGCAAATCAGATGCTGCCCTTCACGCTGGAAAAGCGAATGCTCTTTCACGTGGATGAAGCAGTAGCAATCGCCCGCGACACCGCCGGGAGAAGCTTCGCCCTCGCCCTGCAATCGCAACCGCGTGCCTTCATCGACGCCCGCCGGTATGGTGACTTCTCGCTTGACCTTGCGCGCCAGCCGCCCATCGCCGAAACACTTGCCGCAGGGCTCGCGAACGACGCGCCCCGCGCCGCGG
>JBGTDH010000135.1:0-2254 GCA_041748435.1 Pirellulales bacterium | reverse complement strand
CCACCGCAAGGGCGCGACGCGAGCTTTTCCACCGCACCACCCGGAGGTTCCAATGATCTATCAGGGCATCGGTCAGCCGGTGATCATTCCCGGCGACATGGGCCGTGCGAGTTGGGTGCTTGTGGGCCAGGCCGGCAGTATGGAGCAGACGTTTGGCACCGCCTGCCACGGGGCCGGCCGCGTGATGAGCCGCACGGCTGCGGTAAAGCACGCTGCCGGACGCCGCATCGATAAGGAATTAGCAGCCCGCGGCGTAACGGCCCGCGCGCGCAGTTGGAAGGGTTTGGCGGAAGAGCAGCCGGACGCTTACAAGGACGTCGATTTGGTGGTGGAGGTTGTGCATAACGCGAACCTGGCCACGAAGGTCGCCCGCATGCGGCCGATCGGTGTTATCAAGGGATGATCGTGGTACAAGCGGAAAGTCGAAAGCGGAAAGCAAACAATCGCCAGTAGGATGAGTGGGCCGAAGAAGTGTTGCACGCGTTGAAGCACCCTGGGTACGACTGGGAGCAGTTGGTGCAATGGCGGGCCAACCTGGGCCGCTCCGCTCCCAAACGCAAGGCGGTCACTCTTGGCTGCGGGCCTTGGAGGCGTTGCGCGTGGGCATCTTGGCTCCGATCTCTTTGCGCCAGGCCACGAGTTCGGCGTGAAGGCTTTGAACGCGCTTCGGCTCAGCGGTGGCCAGGTCGTTCTTCTGACCGAGATCGCTTGCCAGGTTGTAGAGTTCCAGACGCCCGTCTTCGAAGAATTCCAGCAGCTTCCAATCGCCGTGGCGAATGGCGCCGGCGGGCGTGGTGCGCCACGTGTTGTTACCGGCGCCCAGGTATCCGGGGAAATGCCAGAACAGCGGCCGTTCGATCGTGGCCGTGCCTCCGGACTTCAGCACCGGCACGATGCTGCGGCCGTCCAGCGGATAATCGGCAGGCGGCGTTGCTCCGGCCACTTCCAGCAGCGTGGGATACATATCGACCGAGATGATCGGCGTGGCGGATGTCTTGCCAGCCGCAATCTGTCCCGGCCAGCGGGCGATGTAAGCTACGCGCACGCCTCCTTCGTACAGCATCCCTTTGCCGCCGCGCAGCGGAGCGTTATCGGTGATGCTTTTCGTCTTATTCACACCAGCCGCCTGATAGCCGCCGACGCCGCCATTGTCGGCCGTGAAGACCACCAGTGTTTTCTGCTCCAGATTCAGCTTCTTGAGCGTCGCGATCAGCCGTCCCACCGATTCATCCACCGAGGCGATCATCGCCGCATACGTGGGATCGTGATGACCGCCCGCCGCCGCCTTGCCCTTGAACTTGCCGATCAACTCCGGCTTGGCTTCGTGCGGACTGTGGACGCCGAAGTGCGGCAAGTACAGGAAGAACGGCACATCCTTGTGACGCTCGATGAAGTCGACCGCGCGGTCGGTGAGCCAATCTGCCAGGTACGCGTCTTCGGGCACTTTCTGCTTGGGATCGGTCGCGAACTTGAAATGGCGGCCCGAAGACTCGATCGCCTCGTCGAACCCGCGGCGTCCGGGATGATGCTCGGCATCGTTCCCCAGGTGCCACTTGCCGAACATGCCGGTCGCGTAGCCGGCTTGCTTCAGTGTCTGCGGCAGCGTGATCTTTGTCAGCGGCAGCTTCGTGACATTATCCACGGGTCGCAGAGGGCGGGACTCCCAATCGAAGCGACCAATAGCGCCCACCGTGTAGACGCCCGTGCGCGGCGCGTATTGCCCGCTCATCAAAGCGGCCCGCGTGGGCTGGCAGTTGGGACCGCAGGTGTAAGCGTCGGTAAAGCGCAGACCCTCGGCCGCCAGCCGATCGATGTGGGGCGTCTCGTAATACTTCGAACCCTGACAGGCCAGATCGGTCCAGCCCAGATCGTCGGCCATGATGTAAAGAATGTTGGGCCGCTCTGCCGCGGAAAGACCCGCCGTGGTGAGCAGGAAGAACACAATGGTCCACAGCCGATTCCGAGTGCCCTTAAACGACCGTTGCATGAGATTCTCCTGTTGGGGCGATCGGCACGGGAGTGCGCAGCGTCGCGCATCCGCTTGCGGCTTAGCGGCCCCATGGCAGCAGTCTATCCGGCCCCGCCCCCCGCCACAACATTGCACCCCGAGCAGCTCAGGAGCGAGAATGCTCCCATGTCCGTGTACGTTATCGCCACGCTCGACACCAAAGGCCTCGAAGCCGCTTTCCTGCGCGACCTGCTCGTTGCGCGCGGCGTCGAAGTAAAGCTCATCGACGCCGGATGCCTGGGAGAG
>JBGTDH010000134.1:0-4061 GCA_041748435.1 Pirellulales bacterium | reverse complement strand
GTGGGCACCGGCGCGTTCCTGTTCGCTTCCGTGCTGGAGCGATTCCTAGGGCTTTATGCATCGGTTAACTCCTTCACGCAGCTTGTGGCCAAGACGCGGCAAGGCGAAGGCGTGCTCAAGAGCTGGCCGCCGCGGGCTGGGGAGCTGCAACTGGTCTAACACGCATGTTGACACTGGAAGCCACACCCGCGCAGACAGCCCGGCCGCGAAAGCGGACGCTGGACATCCTCGATCCGCCTGCAGCGCGGCTGCTGGACGACGCGACGGCGTTCGATTTCTTTCAGGCCGTGTGGCTGCTGGAACGGATGGAACCTGCCCGCCGGCCGGTCGGTCTCGAAGGCGGGCCCTGCGGCGAGATCGTGCGGTTTCGCGCCCATCAATCGCTGAGCTTCCCGGCGAGTGCGGTTTATGAGCTTTGCGAGCGGAAGGTGGAGAACGCACCAGGGGGCTTCCGCCCCCCGCTCGCCATGACGGTCACGTTCTTCGGCCTGACCGGTTCCAGCGGCGTGCTGCCGCGGCATTACACAGAGCTGCTGCTGCGATTGGAGCGCGAGGCGAAGGGCGCGGAGAAGCATGCCCTGCGCGAATGGCTCGATCTGTTCAATCATCGGCTGATCTCGCTCTTTTATCGCGCGTGGGAAAAGTACCGCTTCTACATTCCATTTGCTCGCGGAGAACACGAGCGGCGCGAGCCGGACGCCTTCACGACCGCGCTGACCAGCCTGATTGGCCTCGGCCAGCCCGCGCTGCGTCAGCGTCTGCGAGTCTCCACCTGGGAGCAGGATGGCCACGAGGAGCGGCCGCTGGCGGAAGTGCCCGACCTGGCACTGCTGCGCTACGCCGGCATCCTCTCCGGTCGCCCGCGCACGGCGGCCAACCTGGAACAACTGCTGTCCGATTTCTTCAGCGTGCCCGTGTGCGTGCAGCAATTCCAACAGCAGTGGCTGTCGCTCGAAAAACCTCAGCAAACCAGTCTCGGCACTCGCGACGGCAATGGCCGCTTGGGAACAAGCGCCGTCGTGGGAGAGCGCGTGTGGGATGTGCAAGGCAAAATCCGCGTGCGCGTCGGACCCCTGTCCCTGGCACAATTCAACGAGTTCCTCCCCGACCGCTCACCGCAACTGCAGCGAAAAGCCCAATTCCTTTTGGCCCATCTCGTGCGACTGTTCATCGGCCCCGAGACCGACTTCGATGTGCAACTCGTGCTGCGCAGCTCGCAAACGCCTCGCTGCCGCCTGACATCCGATCCCGACTCCGCCCCCCGCCTCGGCTGGAACACTTGGCTCTTGAGCCAATCACCTCAACTCGACCCCGACGAAGCCGTCTTTCTCGGAGATTGCGAGCGCTGGGTCTAGGCTACTGGCGCGTCGTGGCGAAAGCCGGGTGGTTGCGGTTGCCGCGGGAGAGGAGGTAGGCGAACAGGTCCAGCACCTCGTCCCGGTTTAGCGTGTTGAGCAGTCCCTCGGGCATCATGGAGAGTGTGGACGGAACCATCTCGTCGATCAGGTTGCGGTCGACGCCGACATTGCCGTTGGGATCGAGCATGTTCGTGTTAACTTGGAACGTATCGCCGCTAAGGTTCACAATTCGCCCGCTGATGGTGCGTCCGTCGGTGGTGATAATCGTGACGGCGGCGTATTGATCGCTGATGACCTTGCTCGGCTCGACGATCGATTCCAGCAGGTCCCGCGGATTGAAGCGTCCGGCCAGGCCGCTGAGATCGGGACCCATCGCGCCCCCTTCGTTGTCGAAGCGATGGCAGGCGAAGCAATTCGCTGCGCCGAACAGCGTGCGTCCGCGATCGAAATCGCGGCTCTTGAGCCCGGTGTCCACCAGCGTCAGCAGCTCGTCCATGCTCCACTTCTTCACGAACGGGCGCGGCGGGGCAATCGTCACACTCGCGCTGGCGGGCTGCGCATCGAGTATCGGCTTGAGCGCCAGCTTGTCGGCATCGGAGAGCCGGGCCATGGCATCGTTCTTGATGTTCTGCACGAACAGGCCGAAGCTCGCGCCTCCCTTATAGCCGGCTGCCTTGATGAACCACGAAAAGTACGACTGGCGCAGCTCGGGCGTCCAGCCGGCCGTGAGCATCCGCAAACTGCGCGCGTACTCAATCTGCTCCTCTTGCGTGGGTGCTTTGTCCAGCAGCGCCACACCTTTGACTGCGGCCGACGGCGCTTGCAGATAGACCAGGAGCTGCAACAGATCGGCGTTGAGCTCGCGTCCCTGGGCCGGATAATGCTGCTCGAAGCGGGCGATCAATCGCTCGCGCGTGGCGTCATCAGGAGCACCCATGCGATTGAACGCAATGGCGTAGACGCGCAACATTTCCAGCTTCTGCGTGTAGCTCAGCCGGGCATAATCGAACTTCTCCAGTGCGGCAAGGATCGCAGCCTTTGCGGCCATGTCGACCGTCGCCGCTGGAGCATCCTTGGCTCGATGGAACGGGCATTGGCTCGTGGCCCGCACCAATGCCAAGAGTGCCGTGAGCGCGGCTTGCGGATTCGTTTCCGCCAGGGCCTCGTCGCGCCACGTCGTCGGGTTTTGATGCTCGATCGCCACGCGGGCCGCATAACGAATGGCTCGATCTTCATGCGACAAATTCGGCCAGGCGATCGCGATTGCCTGCTTATCCTGCCGGCCATGGTGCGATTCCAGTTCCCGGCGCAGGGCGTGCAGCTTATTCAACTCGTGAGGCGGGTCATACGGCGCGGTCGACTCATTTCCGGCGTAGGTTACGCGATACAGCCCCGACTGCACCTTGCGGCCGCCAATGGCAAAGTACATCGCCCCATCGTGGGAATTGACCACCAGATCGGTCAGCGGCAGCGGCGTGCCGGAGATAAACTCTTCGAGCTTGCCGGTATACGCAGCACCGTAGGCCTCCAGATGCACCGCGTACATCTTGCCGTAGCTCCAATCGCAAATGAACATCGCCTCTTGATACTTCGCGGGAAACTTCGCGCCGTAGCCAAACGTCACACCGGTGGGTGAGCCGGGGCCGATCTCGACGACCGGCGGCAAGCTGTCCGGATAATGAATGGGCCATTTGCCCGCGCCGTTGCGCCAGCCGAACTCGGACCCGCTGGTGGCCTGGCAGACGCGCGTGGGACGATACCAGGGGGTATTGAAATCCCACTCCATGTCGGCATCGTAAGTGAACAGATCTCCGTGCCGGTTGAACGCGGCATCGTATTGGTTGCGGTAGCCGGTGCTGATGAGCTCCCAATGCTGGCCCTCGGGATCGATGCGGTAGATGCAGCCGCCGGGTCCCATCACGTCCTTCATAAACCCGCGGCCATCGGGCATCCGCGGCAGCAGATGATCTTCGCCCCAGAGACGCGGCACGCGGGACTCGTCGATCTGGGTCATCTTCGTGCCGTTGCCACAGACCACGTACAGCGACTTGCCATCCGGCGCGAGCAGCACCGCGTGCGGGCCATGCTCGCCGCGGCCCTCCATCGGGCGGAGGTGGGTGACTTGATCCAGCTCGCCATCGCCGTTGGTGTCCCGCACGCGATACAAGCCGTTAGCGTACTTGCCGCCGGTGTTCACGTTCACATACAAGCTATCGAAGGCCCACAACAGACCCTGCGCCTCGCCGATATCGACGTTGATCTTCTCAATCTGCGGCTCCCCTTGTTTTCCGACAGCCGGGGGCGTGACGCGGAACAACCCACCATTTTGATCGCACACAATCAGCCGGCCCTGCGGATCGGTACACATGCTGACCCACGAACCTTCGGCTTCCTTGGGCACGGAGTACAGCAACTCCACTTGGAACCCCTTGGCGATCTTGAGCTGCGAGACGGGTGTCGCCGTCGGCGGACGCAGTCGTGCTCCCGCCACTAACGCCGCGGCGTTGAGTGTAGTCCAGGGGCTATCTCCCAAGTTGCCCACTTGCACGGCCGCCGACCATTTGGAATCGTCGAAGGCGGGCTTCTCCCAGCCCTTGGCCTCGTGCGTGGTCGCCAGCCATGTGGCATCGGAGACGATGCTCGACGGGCCACCCCCGCGCGAGTCCAGATCGAGCCTGACTACCACGCCCGCCGCGCCCACGC
>JBGTDH010000133.1:0-3402 GCA_041748435.1 Pirellulales bacterium | reverse complement strand
CCAAGGCCGCCCACGAGGCGTGCCCCGCGCCGCCGATGCGGGCCGGCGGCAGCTCGTGGCGGGTATCGTGATAGTTCTGCACCGCCAAGCCGATCTGCTTGAGCTGATTCGCGCAGCTTGTCCGGCGGGCCGCCTCCCGCGCCCCCTGCACGGCCGGCAGCAGCAAGGCCAGCAGCAGGCCAATGATGGCGATGACCACCAGCAGCTCCACCAGCGTGTAGCCCGCGCACAGGCGCGCGATTCGATGAACCTTCATGGCCAGCCTCCAGCGCCTGAGTGTGGGGGCGGGGTCGCCCCCTGTCAAGCAATCCGCCGGCGGCTTAGCGGCGCGGGCGCAACCGGGCCAAGACAATCAAGATTACCAGACCCATCACCAGCACGCGCGGCTGCTTGGCCAACACCAGCACGGCCACCATGCCCCCCAGGCCTCCCAGAATGATCCAAGGATGCAGCCGCGAAAGCTGCGGCCAGGCCAGCCACAACAGGCAGATCACGCAGCCCAGGCGCAGGCAACTGGACATCCACAGTTGCGACTCATCGCCGCCGGGCGTGAGGGCCAGAACGCCGGCCGTAATGAGCAGCGCCAGACCCAGCAGGCCCAGAATCGTGCGGCGCAGGCTGTCCGACACAACGCCCCTCGGCGGCAAGCCGGTAGGGTCGGCCGGTGATGGGGACGAACGCTTCACAGCCGATCCAGCGTGTCGATCCAGCGAATTACCTCGGACAGTTCCGTAGCGCTGAGCACGCGTGACTCGTCTCCCAGGTCTTTGACCGTGACGGGATACTTCATTTCCCGCAGCCGCTCGATGGCCGTCTCCCGCGTGGCGGCGGTGGTGCCCGCCTTGGACAAGGCCAGGTAAAAAGCCAGCCGGTGCGAAGGCTCGTTCTCCGGCGGCTTCTGCGAGGGCAATATCTGGACCGCGGCCACGCCGCGAATCCACTCGCGATTGCGCGCGGCCAGCACAAATCCCAACGCCCCACCTCCCTGATAGCCATGCACCACCACGCGCGTGCGATCCAGCTTGTAGGTCTCCCCCATTTGCTCCAACAGCTTACCGACGTACGCCACGTCTTTGTTGGGATCCCAACGGCGGCGGGCCTTGGCATCGGACGGCGTCACGGTCTGCGGAGCAATCAGAATCAGATCGTGCGCATCGCACAACGGCTGATAGCGGGCCACCAGCTCGTCGGCCTCGTACGTGCCATCGGCCGAGAGGTGAATCACCACTCCGTGCGGCACAGCCGGATCGTAGGCCCGTGGCACGTACACGACCGCGTTGTTGTCGTATTCGGCAATCTGCTGCTCGAAGCGCCCCATCGTGGGCCGCTCCGCATTCGCATCGAATGCGCGAGACTCACGGGCGGGCGGAAGCGAAGCCGGCACAACGTCCGGCAACGCCGTGGCCGTGAGTTTGATGGCTTGGTGAGAACCGTCGCGGCGTATGGTGAGCGAGACTTCATCGCTGGGCTCGATTGTGCCGAGGCGTTCCGCCAGATCCGCTCGCGACACGATCTTCGACTCGCCGATGGCCGTGATCAAGTCGCCGGCCTGAACGCCCGCGCGCTCGGCCGGGCCGCCGGGGTAGACAAAGCGCACGACCAGCGGCTGACCGGCCGATGGCGCGTCCCGCATGGGCAGTAAGCCTAGAAACGGATGAGCATAGGGCTTCAGCGTCTCGACCAGCGTCAGGTCGCGCGTCAGGCGATCCCCTCCGCGGAGCACGACCAGCTTGATGGTCTCTCCGGCGTAGCGCGGCGTGACGAGCTCCTTCACCTGCGACTGACGGATGACGCTTTGGCCCTCGATCTCGACGATGGTGTCGCCCGCCTTGAGACCGGCTTTGTCGGCCGGCGAGTTCACGCGGCAGGCGGAAATCAAAGCCGGGTCGGCGAACTGGTTGCCCGATTGGAAACTCACGCCCATCACGCCGGCGTGCAGATCGCCCTCTTTCCATCGCGGCAGCATCCGCTGCACGTGTTCCCAAGGAACGGCAAAGCCAATGCCCGAGTCGTACCAATCCGCCCCGGCCACGGCGGTCGTGCCTAGCGGGGCCAGCGGCACCAACACACCCAGCACGCGGCCCTGCAGATCAATCAGTGGGCCGCCGTAATTATTGGGTGAGATCTTGGCATCGGTCTGCACGGCCTTGCCCCAGATGCGCCGCGCGGCGCTGACGATGCCGATCGACACATTGGGAGCGTCTCCCTCGAACGTGCGTCCCACGGCGATCGACCACTGGCCGATGCGAATCTCACGCTCCGGCGTCATCTCCGGCAGCGGCAGCGGCTGCGGGGCATCGATCTTCAGCAGCACCAGCATGCGGCTGTGATCCGTGGCCACCAACTTCGCCGCTCGCCGCGAGCCATCGGCCAGCGTGACCAGAATGGAGGCCGGCTTCTGTGCGAAGTTGAATGCGCTGGAGACGATATGGCCGTCGGCCGAAGCGATCAGTCTTGTCGTCGGCCCCACGCCATACAGCACCGCCCCCACGCGCTCCAGCCCGCCGATTGTCTCGATGCGCACCACGCTGGGGGCCACGCGCAGGACCGCCGCCTTGATGGCCGCCTCTTCGCGCAGAGCCAGCGGCTCTTCGGCGAAAAGAGGAGCAAATTGCAAATTGCAAATTGCAAATTGCAGAATGTAAATTGAAAGACAGGAGAACGCGCTCCGAACGTCAATTTGGAATTTGAAATTCCCAATTTGCAATTTGCAAATCTCCCCGCTCATCGGATAACCCTTCATGCGCCCCCCGCTTTCAGCGTCACTTCGATCAGCTCCTGGCCGCGTTGAATGGTGAGTTGCAGCTCGTCGTCGCGATCGATGTACTGCAATTCGCCGGCCAGGGCATTGATCGATTGCACAAGCCGGCCGCCGACGAACAGCACAAGGTCGTCCGGCCTCAGTCCGGCGCGGCTGGCCGGGGTGTTGGGACGCACTTCATCCACAAACGGCGGTGTTCGCGCCAGCACGTCGGGCACCAGGACCAGGCCCAGCAGCTCCAGACGCTGCGGATTCTCGGGCCGCTTGCCGGGATCGTTGGCCGGCCGCGGCATGTGCTTGCCTTCCTCGATGGCCGTGACCGTGTCCCACAGTTGATCGATGGGCACGGCGTAGTTGAGCCACACGTTGTTGAGCGAATTGCGCAGCTCCTTGCCTAGCAGGCCGAGGAGTCGGCCGTGCAGATCGACCAAAGCGCCGCCGGGAGCGCCGGGGTTGTTGGTCATGGCGTCCAGCACGTAGGCCGGGCCATCGTACGGAGTCTCGTACGCCCCGCGCCGCGCGGCGAGCATGGTCTTGGCCGCCACGGCCCCCTTCTGCACACTGGCCCCTTCGTCTCCCGTGGCCACATTGAACAAGTTGCTGAAGGCCAGCACGCGCGTGCCCGCCGGAACATCGGCCGC
>JBGTDH010000132.1:0-3976 GCA_041748435.1 Pirellulales bacterium | reverse complement strand
GCGTAGGTCATTTTCATCACGAAGTTAATGGCCACGTTGGCCATCATCGTAATCTGCTGCTTCTCCACGGGCTTGGCGTCCTTGGCGGCGACAAGCGTGATGTGGCCGGTGGATTGCTTGCCGGTCAGCAGGGTCTTGCTTTGCTTGGCATCGATCGTCACGCCCTTGGGCAGCGAGTCGCCGTAGACGCTGTTCAGATGCCGGTACAGGCAATCCAAGGTCACGTTCTTATCGAACCCCTCGGCCCGCTCCAGCGTGATCTCGATCTTCTGCGACTCGCCCGGCTTGAGCTTCACTTCGGTGGCGCTCACTTTCACCGCCGCAATGTCCAGCGGTTCGCCCACGGAAACGGTATGCATCTCCACGGGGTAATGGCCGCGGCCACCGCCGGGCATGTACGTCTCTTGCAACGGGCGGGCCGTGGCGGTGAGGGCGATCGGCTCCTGATCCTCGCCCGACTTCATGCTGCCCGTGCCAAAGATGCGGATGTTCTCGGCGGCCAGCCCGGCATCGCCGGCGGCGGTGAACACAATGCAGCCGTCTTTGCCATCGGCCAGAATGCGGCCGCAATGGGCCGTGACGCCAGGCGGCAACCCCTCGACACCGAGTTGAATCTCTCCCTCGAAGCCGTTCTTGCGATAGGCCCGCACGAAGAGCGCGCCGGAGACGCCGGGGGCCAGCACGGTCTTGTCTGTGTCCGCTTCGAGCACGAAGCCAGGTTCGGCTCGCGTGATGCTCAATAGATACACGTACTCCGGCCCGCCGCGGAGGTGCAAGTCGCGCACTTCGATGAGGTAACGGCCGTCGGCCGGCGCCTTGAATGTCTCCACCTGAGAATCAGCGTAGACATGGCGGCCGCTGTTGAGGTCGTCGTTCTCGGCAAGCTGCTTGCCCTTCTCGTCCAGGATGCGGAGCACCGAATCGAGGGCCGACTGCTGCCGGCGCGCCACGATTTCCACCCCCAGCGTGTCTCCCTTCTTGGCCTCGAAGGAAAAATAATCAATGTCGGCCTCGGTCTCGATCCGGCCACTCACGGCCGCGGGCGCCGCCACGAGCTGCGCTTTGTCCAACGCGGAGTTCTCTTCGAGCGTCTCCAACACCAGAGGCAGCCGGCTCGCCACGAGCGGCGCGGGATTGGACGCAGACTGGCCCATCGGCAGGCTCAGGAACATCGGGCCGTCCGGAACTTCAGAGGGCACGTTGATCAGTGCCTGCGGCGCCGAGGGAAGCTGAAACCCGACCGCTTCCAGCCTGGCCTCGCCCCCGGGCGATACGCCCAGCGGAAAAACATTCGTCACAAAGGGCCGATCGCTGACTTCGATGCTGTAGTTCCAATACTGATTTCCCTGGTAGCGCACGTCGCGAATCTCCAGGTAGTAGTCGCCCGCCTGATCGAATTGGTGCGTTAGCAGCGGATCGCCGTAGAAGTAGTTATCCACCTGCGCCAGAATTGTGCCGCCAACGTTGCGCAGGGCAATCAACGGATCGGAGTGCGTTTGCAGATCGTGAATCTTATCTTGCAAGCGAGCCGAACGCACATGGAACGAAAACGCGGCGCCGGCTGCAACGCTGAACTTGTAGAAATCGACATCCTCGTTGGCTTCGATTGTGCCGCAGACCGTGGCGGGCACGCTGATTGTCTGGGCCGTCTGCAGCGTGTCGTTCTTGCTCGCCTCGGACACCACCGGGTCTTGACCGACCACGAGCTGCCCGATGGTGCTCACTCCCTGCGGCGTGGCGATGCGAAAGTCGCGCACGCCCCCCGGGGCCTCCGCCGCCACAGTGAAACGAAGCTTGATCTTATCCATCGAGGGCTTCTGCCCGTTTTTGCCCTCCACGGGCTTCTCCGGCGGGACGACTTCCCCGGTGACGCCCTCGCCCGTCACCAGCACCTTGAACGCGCCGTGTAGATTGTAACGCGCCGCCACCTCGTGCTCGCTCGTCTGGCCCACCTGCGTGGCCACCGGCTTGATGCTCATGAGCATCGGATACGAGATCTGGCCCTTGGCCGGAAAGGCAGACAGCGTCAGCAAGGCGAAGGTCGCGATTAGGAAAAGTCGAATCATCGGTCATTCACTTTCAAGGATTTGAACAGAAGGTAACGAAGGGATGCACTTCAATTCCGAGCCTTCGTTCCCTTGTTCCCTTCTGTTCCAATCTGTTGTTCTTCGCTTAATGATTGAACTGGAACTGCTTGGAGTTCATCAACGCCCACAGCAGGTCTTCATAAAACTCGCTGGCGGGGGTGTCTTTCAGAGCGGTCCGCGTGTATTCCAACTCGGCCGAGCTCGGCGGGCGGCACAGCGTGGCCAGATATAGCTCGCTCACGATCTCCTCGTGCGGCTTCTTAGCAGCGGCAAGCTTGCCGATGCGGCCGTTCTTATCGCGCAGCTTGAGAAACACCATGCCGCTGTTGAGCGTATGCAGGGCCGAGACCAGCGAGGGATCGCTCGTCCGCTCGCACTCGCAGGTGCTCGCCCGCTTCGGTTTGCCAAACACCGCCAGCGAGTACGTGGGATACTCTCCGTCGGGCAGCTCAATGGCACGCGTGCCCAGCGGCATGTTGCGAAACTTGGTGGGCATGAGCGTGGCATAATCGATCGCATCCAACAGCGCTTCGGCCCCCACGCGTTTCACCTGATAGTGGCTGTAGAAGCGGCTGTCGGCGGCGTTGCTCTCGGTGGGCTGCGAATCAAGCTGGTACAACCGCGACACCATGATCGTGCGGAGCAAGTGCTTGAGGTTGAAGCCGCTGGCCACGAAATCATCCGAGAGGGCATCCATCAGGGCCACGTTGCTGGGCGGGTTGGTCGCCCGCATATCGTCGATCTGCTCGACGAGCCCCTTGCCCATCAGGTACGCCATGTAGCGGTTCACCACGTTCCTGGCGAAGTAGCCGTTGTCTTTGCTGGTGAGCCAGTGCGCCAAGGGAATGCGGCGATCCAGCGGATGATCGACCGCCTCTCCCTCCAGCGGCGTCGGCGGCATGATTTGATTGGTGCGCGGGTGCCGTACGTCGCCGGTGGCCCGCACGGTCACGACCGATTCTCGCCCGAACAGTCCGAACTCCTGGCTGTTCTTGTTGCCCACGCGAGAGAAGAAGGCCGCGAAGCTGAAATACTCCTCCTGGCTGTATTTCTCGAACGGATGATGATGGCATTGAGCACATTGCAGGCGCACGCCCAGGAAGAGTTGCGCCGTCGTCTCCGCCAGGTCCTGCGGAGTGCTGGCGATGCGGTAGTAGTTGGCCGGCCCACTCATATAAATGGAGCCTTTGGCCGTAATCAGCTCGGCGACGAACTTATCGAACGGCTTGTTGGCCCGCAGCGAGTCCTTGATCCAATTGTGCAAGGCCCACATGCCTTGCTCTCCCAGCTTGCCGCTGGTGTTGCGAATCAGGTCGGACCATTTGAGCGACCAGAAGGCGGCGTACTCGTTGTTGTAGGTGTCTTGCGCGGGATCGCCGGTTAGGCCCAACAGCCGATCGACGGTCTTCGTGCGCTTGTCCGGATCGGTCGATGCCAGGAAGGTTTGCGTCGCGTCGATCGTCGGCAATGTGCCGATGGCGTCCAGATAGGCTCGCCGCAGGAAGGTGGCGTCGTCGCAAAGCGGCGAGGGCTCGATGCCCAACTCGCGAAACTTGGCGGCCGCCAGCGTATCGACGAAGTTGTTATCCTTCCAGCCGGCCAGTTCGATTTGCGACGCGTACGGCACCAGCGCCATCGAGATATCGGCCTGACCCTCGAACCGCACCATCACGGGCGCCTGGCCGCGGCCAATCGTCGTGTAGCGTCCCGTGGGCGAGACCTTCACCACGGCATCGTCCATGCTGTCGAAGCGCGACCACGCGGTGACATCCTTCTGGCGGCCATCGCTGTAAGTGGCCAGCACCTGCAACTGCTGCGTGTATCCGAGTTGCCCGACGCGCTCCCGCGGCAGCACGCGCAGGGCCGTGACCTTGGGGGCCTTGTTGTCC
>JBGTDH010000131.1:0-4507 GCA_041748435.1 Pirellulales bacterium | reverse complement strand
GGACGCGCCCCGCGCCTACATCGGGCGGCAGTCGTGCGCTCAGTGCCATCAGAAGCAGTTCGACGACTGGACGGGCTCCCACCACGACCTGGCGATGGACCTGGCCACGCCGCAATTTGTGCTGGGCAACTTCGACAATCAGGAGTTTACCCACTTCGGCACCACCAGCCGCATGTTTCGCGAGGGAGACAAGTATCTCATCTCGACGGACGGCAAGACCGGCGAGTTGGAGACGTTTGAGATCAAGTATGTGTTCGGCGTCGATCCCTTGCAGCAGTACATGATCGAGTTCCCCGATGGCCGGGTGCAGGTGCTGTCGATTGCTTGGGACACCAAGGAGCAGCGCTGGTTCCATCTCTACCCGAATGAGAGGATTCCGCACGACGATGTGTTGCACTGGACCAAGCCCGCACAGAATTGGAACTATATGTGCGCCGAGTGTCACTCCACCAACTTGCAGAAGAATTTCGATCTGGCGACGAACACGTATCACACCACGTTTTCCGAAATCGACGTGAGCTGCGAAGCCTGCCATGGCCCGGCCAGCTTGCACGTCAAGCTGGCGGAGAAGACATCGCTATTCTGGGATCGCCGCCACGGCTATGGTCTGGCAAAGCTCAAGGGTCCCGAGTTCACGACGCAAGCCAAGCTCACGGCCCAGGATTCCAAGGCAGAATTGGAAACGTGTGCCCGCTGTCATTCGCGGCGGCGGATTGTGCATGCCGACTATCATCCCGGCCACAACTTCATGGATTTCTATGAAGCCGAACTGCTCGACGGCGAGCTCTACCATGCCGATGGCCAGATTCGGGACGAAGTTTACGAATACGGCTCGTTCACGCAAAGCCTGATGCACCGCAAGGGCGTCCGCTGCAGCAACTGCCACGATCCGCACACGGCCCGCCTCAAAGCGGAAGGCAATCAACTGTGCGCCAAGTGCCACACGCCCGCCAAGTACGATAACGCGTCCCACCATCATCACAAGATGGACACCAAAGCGGCGCAGTGCGTGGAGTGCCACATGCCGCAGACCACGTACATGGTGGTCGATCCTCGGCGGGACCACAGCATTCGCGTGCCGCGTCCCGATCTGACCGTGGCCCTCGGCTCGCCCAATGCCTGCAACGGTTGCCACGCGAAGAAGGAAGAAACGCCCCAATGGGCAGCCCAGAAGATTGTCGATTGGTACGGACCCAAACGCCGCGAGGATCCGCACTACGCCCTGGCCATCGCGGCGGGGCGCAGCGGCCAACTGGAAAAATTGCCGACCACGACCACCTCGGCCAATGCCGCCGATGCGGTGACGGAGCCTGGCCGGCAAACCCAAGAGATCGTGCGGCGACTGGAAGCCCTGGCCCGCAAGAAGGACGCAGGCCCGGGCATTCGCGCCACCGCCGTGACCTTGGCGGGCCGCTACCCGGGAGACGAAAGTCTGGCAATCTTGCGTAAGTCGCTCACCGATCCGGAGGCCGAATCCCGCGTGGCTGGGGTCCGCGCGCTGGAAACTCATGCCGGCCTCCGCGCGGCCGACGTGGCGCAGATCGATCAGTTGCCGCCGGAGCAAAGCTCCTATCTCGATGCGCAGTTACAACAACTGGTCAAAGACCTCGCGCCGCTGCTCAGCGATCCCGTGCGTGCCATTCGCACGGAGACTGCGCGCGTGCTGTCGATCGTCCCGCGGACGCGCATGACCGGCGAGACGCATACCAAGCTGCTCGCTGCAATCGAGGAATACCGCCAGGGGCAAGTGAATCTGGCCGATCAAGCGGCGGCGCATTTGAATCTGGGCGTGCTGGCCGCCAACCTGGGCGACTTCGGCAAAGCGGAGCAATCGTATCGCACGGCACTGCGGCTCGATCCGGACTTCGTGCCGGCCCGCGCCAACCTCGCCATGCAATTTAACCAGCAAGGCCGCAAGCCGGAGGCGGAGAAGCTGCTGCGCGAGGTGACGAAGCTCGCTCCGCAATTCTCCGAGGGTTACTATTCATTGGGTCTGCTGGTGGCGGAAGACCCCCAGCGGTTGGCGGAAGCAGCGGATCTGTTGCAACGGGCAGCGGAGCTTGATCCTGCCAACGCCCGCATGAAATACAATGTCGGCCTGGCCCGCCAGCAATTGAACGACCTGGACGCCGCGGAGAAATGGCTCACCTCGGCGGTTGAACAACAGCCGCAGACGCCCGAGTTTTTGCACGCTTTGGCAATTCTGTATGCCCAGCAGCGGCGGTGGCCCAAGGCCCTGGCCTGTGCGCAAGAACTTGTACAGCGGTCCCCGCAAAATCGGGACTACCAGCAGTTGTTCCGCCAGTTCCAACAACAGGCCAATCAGTTCGGGCCAGCGCCGAGGTAGTGGCGCGGTTCTCTTCGCTCGCGGTTAATAGCATGTCTTACCGCACGACCCGCCGCGTGGAGTTTCGCCACACCGATGCGGCGGGCATCATCCATTTCTCCTCCTTCCTCGAGTACATGGAGGAAGTGGAGCACGAGTTTCTGCGGCATCGCGGCCTGAGCGTGATGATGCGGGATGACGTGGGTCCCATCAGTTGGCCGCGAGTCTCCGTGCATTGCGATTTTCGCAGCGTCGTCCGGTTTGAGGATCTGCTGGAGGTCGAGATCTCGCTCGCGCGGCGCGGGGAGAAGAGCGTCACGTATGCGTTTATCTTTCGTCACGAAGGCCGGCTCGTGGCGGAGGGCCAGATGACCAGCGTCTGCTGTCGACTCGTGGCCGATCAGCCGCCTCAAGCCATCGCCATTCCCGCTTGGATTGTCGAGAAACTCGTTTAGCCGCCAGCGGAATCGCATGAAGTATCTGGAATCGCTCACGCTCCGTCTGGCCCAAGGCATGCACGGCCTGCCCGAGGAGCTCCGCGCTCTGCACGCGGGCTATCTGCTAACAAAGCAGAACGACGACGGCGGCTTTCCCGGCCGGGAGGGCGGCAGCGATCTCTACTACACCGGATTCGCTCTGCGCGGCCTGGCGATCACTGGCGAGTTGCACGGTGATGTGGCAGCCCGCGCGGCAGCGTTTCTCAAGAGCAAACTGGTGAGCCAGGCGCCGATCATCGATTTTCTTTCGCTGCTCTATGGCGCGATGCTGCTGGAAACATCGGCCGGGATTAACGTCTTCGCCGACGCCCCTGCCAACTGGCGGCCAGCCGTCGCTGCCGCCCTGGAACGCTTTCGCCGCGAAGATGGCGGCTATGCCAAGACCGACGAGGGACAATCGAGCAGCACGTATTACACCTTTCTGGTCCTGCTGTGCCTGGAGTTGATCGGCATGCCGCCGGTCGATCGATCCCGCATCATCGCTTTCATCCATTCGCGCTGGCGTGATGATGGCGGCTTTGTCGAGATCGGCCCGATGAAGCGCAGCGGCACCAATCCCACGGCCGCCGCCATTGGCTCGCTCCGGGTGCTGGAAGCCATTGATGACGAAACTCGCGAGGTGACGATCGACTACCTGGCCGAGATGCAAAACGAAGAAGGCGGCTTGCTGGCCAACACTCGCATTCCCGTGGCCGACGTACTGAGCACGTTCACCGGCACGCTCACGCTGGGCGATCTGGACGGACTCGCGCGCCTCGATCTTTTGGCCGCACGGCGTTACGTGGAATCGATGCAACGGGCCGGCGGCGGATTTCACGGCGGCCAATGGGACGACGCCACCGACGTGGAATACACCTTCTACGGCCTCGGCGCCGCCGCGCTTCTGACCGCCGGGGCGTAGGAACACACTCTGGTGACTCGCTCTAATACGGGCATGAACGATTTCAACTTGCACCAGCACGGCATCACCGTGAGCGACGTCCGGCGGAGTCTCGTGCCGCCGAAACTCTATGCCGAGCCACCGCCACGCCGTCGAACGTCACCCTCGATTCCGACACCGGCATTTTCCTGTGGGCGCCCGCCGAGTCCCAAGGCCCAGGTGTCTACAGCCCGATCGTTAGCGCCACCTTTGACAATCTGATCATTCGGGAGATCGACGATGGTTTTTCAATTTCGAGACCATGACCCCCGATTTCGCCGGCGCGGTCCGAGAATTCGTCCACCGGAATCGCCGGGTCGAGGTGTAGAGCCGTTGTGCTGGCGGTAGCGGACGTGGTGCGAATTCCGGCGGGGTGGGGCGTTCGGCACTCTCACGAGTTACGCTACTTTCCCTGTCATGAACTTTAGGCACACTTTTTCCTGCGGCTGCTTGAAGCGGCGGGGCGGGGGTTGGATAATCCACGGCGGTGCTGGATTTAAGCTCGTCGAGGGATGTGATCACGTCCGGCTGCCGATTGTCCGTGCCCGCGCGTGCTTGGGACCTCAGGAGCCCCGCTATGCAGATTGCCTGTCCGAACTGTCAGCACAAGATGTCGATCAAGGATGCCAAGCCGGGGCGCTATGGTCCCAAGTGCGGCAAGTGCTCGCAGAAGTTTTCTTTGATTGTGCATGAAGACGCGTCGCGGCCGCCGACGGTGGCGATGGTCCAAGCTGCGGCCGCAACGGCCGCCGTGCCCAAGGCCAA
>JBGTDH010000130.1:0-2452 GCA_041748435.1 Pirellulales bacterium | reverse complement strand
CAGCCAGGCGTGCAAGGCCGCGGCGCCGGCGGCATCCATCCGCTGCGAATCGATGCGCAGCCAGCGCGACCATTTGTGGGTCCAGTAATCGACGAAATCGGAGCTGTTGAGCAACTGCACGATCAGCCGCGAACGCTTGTCGGCCCGCGGGTCGTCTAAAAAGGCACGGGTCTCCTCGAGTTCCGGCAACCGGCCTGTCAGATCCAGCCGCACGCGCCGCAGAAAGGCGGCATCGCTCGCCGCGGGGGCCGGCTCGACGTGCAGCGCCCGCAGCAACGCCTCAATTTCACGATCGATCACGCTGTCTGAATGAAATGGCGTTTCCGCCCGCGGCTGTTCCCCCAGCGGCACAATCACTTGCACTGCCGCCACGCGACCGAGATAGCGCAGCACCACGGAATGCACGCCGCGGCGTTGGGCCACGATCCGGCCGTCGGCTTCCATGCTTAATGCCGCCGGGTCGGTGGGTGTTATCACCGTCCAGGCCGCGACGTCTTCGAGGGGACCTCGATCGAATTGCGCCGCCACGCGCAGGTGAAACGCATCGCCGGGACGGTTGAGCTGCACCGCGGCCGGCTCGATCGTCCAGTCCACAAGTTGCCGCGATTGCAGCCGCGGCGCACCGGCTGCCAGCCATTTCAGCATGATCGCCTCTCCGGCAGCATCGAGCCGAGGACCGCCCGCATGCTCGACACGCTCGGTGGGCTTCGTGATCAGCAAGCTCCGGTGTGGGCGAGCCAGATTTACGCGCCGGCCTTCCAGGTCCTGTACGATCGCGTGGTAATCGTCCTCGGCAGATTGCCCCAAGAGGGAGAGCTTGAAACCACCTTGGCCCAGCGCGGCGCCGTGGCAGGCGCCGGCGTTGCAGCCCGATTTTGTGAGAACGGGCAGAACCTGCGTATCGAAATCGACGGGTGCGGCGACCGCCAGCGAGAAGACAAAGGTAAGGACGCCGCCGAGCATGAACGAGCTACTCCTGCGATCCGTACTTCTTGGCCCACGCCTGAATATGCTCCTGTGCTGCAGGCGTGCCGTAGTTCTTCAAGTTGCCGCTCTTCACGATGCGCTGCGCGATCTGACCCAACTCCTTCTGCAGTGCTTTGTCCTTGGAGACTACCTCCTCCACCGCGGCCACGGCACGCTGCACCTCTTCGGCGGTGGCGTCTCGTTGAATCAGCGGCCGCAGCCGTTGGCGTAACAGATCTGCCGGCGTCCCACCTGGCGCGCCCATCAGCCGCTGCACGTCTTCCAGCGTCGGCGGCGGAGCATCGATCAACTTCGCCACATCGGCCAGAATCCTGGGGGCATCGGTCAGCGCCGGCTGCACCAGCGCAAAGTTGGCTGTCACTCGATTATCGTTGACCACAAGCACCGTGAGGGCCACCTTGCGGTTCAAGCCGTAGCTGCCGGGTCCTTCCGCGCCATCCGGCGAAATGCCCACCGGGGCGGAGAGATTCAACGACTGCCGCGCCTGTTTGAGATACTGCTCGGCCTGGCTGCGATCGGCCGCAAGCCAGACCACGCCGCAATGCAGAGTGCCTTTCTTGCGATGCGGCTCCGCGTAGGCACATAGCGCCCGCATCAGCCCGGCGCTGGGCCGCGTGAGATCGTGCAGGAAGATCAACAGCAGGGGCTTGCCCATCGCAGCGGTTACCAAATCGAGCTCCTGCCCGGCTTGCGCGTCGTACACCCCCTGCACTTTGAAGGGCGTGACTTTCTCTCCTACCTGCGGTCCGGAAAACACCGGATCATCGGCAGCGTGCAGCGAAGCCGTCAGGCCGATGCACACCACCAGCATCCGCAATGCAAAGCTCATATAAGCGTCTCCCAGCAGCAGGCCGTGTTTCAAGAACATGATACCGCGCTGTTAGGACAAGTACAGCAGAAGCTTTGATTCCATGAACTGGAGCGCCGACGTAAGCCCTCGCGTGGGGAACCACTCTAGACTAGAACACACCTTCGGCGATCAGGGCGGCCCGCTGCGCGATGCGGTGCGGCGCGTTGATCTGCAACACTGCAATCGTCGCTCGGCCGATCGGCGTTCGCCCGACGACTATGGGACCGCTCCAGCGAAAATGACTTGCCCATTTCTGTCGGCGCGGATTGAAAAGCCATGCCGCTTGCCAGTCGTGGGATCAATCCCGGCAAGATTCGGGCCCTTGTGGTGGTTGTCAGCGAAACAAGCGAGAGCGAGGTTGCGGAGCTTCGTTGGGCCGCCGTGCTGCTGGGCAATGACGTGATCGATCTCGAAGGCAATCGATGAGAGTCGCTCTGGGACGTGGCAATACTCACACCGATGTTTCGCTCGCTTGCGGACCAAACGCGCCAGGGTTTCGTCCATCGGAATCAGGCTGGCTTGCGGCGTGGCTTCAATGCTCGGCGGGCTTTGGAATGCAGGATATCGAGCAGACATCCCAGACGCTCATACGTGTCGGCGAAGAGCTCCTCCTCG
>JBGTDH010000129.1:0-2214 GCA_041748435.1 Pirellulales bacterium | reverse complement strand
GTTCGATATTCGCTTTTATCTGGTGGCGATCGCCTTTCTGGTGTTCGACGTGGAATTGCTGTTCCTCTATCCCTGGGCAGTTGCCAGCCGCAATCCCGAGGGCATCGATCGCGCGGTGGCCAACGGCTGGGTCGCGGATCGAGGGTTGGTGTTCGGCGAAGTGATGATCTTCATCGTGCTGCTCGCCGCCGGTTCGATGTCCGGTTTCATCTGGTCGCCATTGCCTTCCTCGTCTTCGACGTGGAGTTACTGTTCCTCTATCCCTGGGCCGTGGCCGCGCGGCCGACTGCTGCCGGCATGCCGCTGCGGGGAATCGATTCCGCCGTCGACGCCGGCTTCGTGTGCTGCCGCGGGATGGTCTTCGCCGGGGTGATGCTGTTCACGCTGCTGCTGGTCCTGGGCTTTGTCTATGACTGGCGCAAGGGGGTCTTCAAATGGCGATAGAACTGCCGGAAAACGTGGTGGTTAGCAAGCTGGACGAGCTGGCGAGCTGGTGCCGCAAGAACAGCCTGTGGCCCATGCCGTTTGCCACGGCCTGCTGCGGCATTGAATTGATGGCCACGGGCGCCAGCCGCCACGATCTGGCCCGCTTTGGCGCCGAGGTGTTTCGCTTCAGCCCGCGGCAATGCGATTTGATGATCGTGGCCGGACGCGTGGTGATGAAGATGCTCCCCGTGCTGCAGCGCATCTGGCAGCAGATGCTGGAGCCCAAGTGGTGCATCTCGATGGGCGCCTGTGCTTCGACCGGTGGTGTGTTCGACACCTACTGCGTGGTGCAAGGCATCGACCGCTTTATTCCGGTCGATATGTACGTGCCCGGCTGCCCACCGCGGCCGGAGCAGTTGATCCGTTCGATCATCGACTTGCAGGAAATGATCCAGCGCGAAGGCACGATTACCGGGAAAGAGTTTGACCTGGCCGAGCGACAGTTGCCCAAGCGGGCGCTGATTGAGTTGCCGATCTTGCAGGGGATGCGATGATCCAACCCGAGACCATCGCCGCATTGACGGACGCCTTCACCGAGCAGAAGTTCGCTGCAACGCAGTTCCGCGACGAGACCCGCGTCGTCGTGCCCAGCGAATCGCTGCTGCGCGTGTTCCAGTGGCTCAAGGCGCGCGGGTTCGATCTGTTGGTCGATGTGACGTGCGTCGATTATCTCAACTACCGGGATGCGGACCATCGTTTTGGACTGGTCTACCTGCTGGCCAACACCCAGTCGAACGAACGTCTGAATCTGCGGGTGTTCCTGGATGAGCCGAAGCTCACGGCGCCCTCCGCCGTGCCGTTGTGGGAAGGCGCCAATTGGCTGGAGCGGGAAGTGTACGACATGTTTGGCATCGTGTTCGACGGCCACCCGGACCTGCGGCGGATTCTGATGCCCGAAGCGTTCGCCGCGTTCCCGTTGCGTAAGGACTATCCGCTGCAAGGCCGCGGCGAGCGACACAACTTCCCGGTGCTGACAAGGTCCGCCGGCTGACGGGCGGCCGCCTGAAGGCGGTACTACGAACGACTACAAGCATGCCAATAACCCTCTCCAGCCTGGCGCCCGAAGACGTGTCCCAACAGGATTACCTGTGGACGCTGAATTTCGGCCCGCAGCACCCGGCCACGCACACCACGCTGCGGATCGTGCTGAAGCTGGACGGCGAGCGCGTGGTGGACGCCTTGCCGGACATCGGCTACCTGCACTCGGGCTTCGAGAAGATCGGCGAGCATCTGGATTACAACCAGTACGTGACGGTCACCGACCGCATGAACTACATCTCGCCGATGGCCAATAACGTGGCTTGGCATCATGCGGTGGAGAAGCTTCTGGGCTTGGAGATTACGCCGCGCTGCAAGTATATCCGCACCATCCTGGCGGAATTGGCCCGCATCAGCGATCATCTGCTGTGCGACGGCGCGATGGGGCTGGACACCGGGGCGTTCACGTTCTTCTTGTACGCCTTCAACCGTCGCGAAGAGCTGTACGATATCTTCGAGACTCTCTGCGGCGCCCGCTTCACCAACAGCTACACGCGCGTGGGCGGGGCGATGCACGACGCCACGCCGCTGTTCGTGGAGAAGGTGCGCTCGTTTGTCCGTACGTTTCCCAAGACGCTGGACGACATGGAGAAGTTGCTCAACCGCAACCGCATCTTCGTCGATCGCACCAAGGGCGTGGGCATTCTCACCAAGGAGGAGGCCCTCAGCCGCAGTTGCAGCGGTCCCATT
>JBGTDH010000128.1:0-2090 GCA_041748435.1 Pirellulales bacterium | reverse complement strand
TGGCGCTCCCGGTGTCGGCGTTGCTCCCGGTGTTGGCGCTCCGGGCGTTGGCGTCCGTCCCGGTGTCGGCGTGGGAGCCGCCGGTGTCGGCGTCGCTGCCGGTGTTGGCGTCGGCCGTATGGCCCAGAACCGACCCAATCGGATCGAAAACCGTCAAGAGCTGCAGGGCACTCGACAAGAGCGTCGTGACGAAGTTCGCAACCAGTACCAGGAGCACAACCCAGGCAATTTCTGGCAGGAGAATCCCGGCTGGACAGCCTTGGCTGTCACGCAGCCGCTGGCCTGGGCAACCTGGGGGTCCGTTGGAACCTGGTGCGGGTATAGTGGAGAGCCAACGGCCTACAGCTACGGCGAAAACATCTATTACGCCGATGATCAGGTCTACTATGGCGAGCAGGTTATGGCCACGGCCGATGTCTATGCCGAGCAAGCCGCAGCGATTGCCACTGCCGCGCCGAGCGCAGCGCCGGTGAAAGGCGATTGGCTGCCTCTGGGCCTGTTTGCGATCACGCAGGATGGCCAAGCCTCCGGCACGGAGCCCTCTCTCTACATGCAGTTAGCCATCAGCAAGCAGGGCGTCGTTTCCGGAGCGCTCAAGAACACTCTGACGGGAAACGTCCAATCGCTCGAAGGAATGGCTGACAAGCAGAGCCAACGGGTTGCCTGGGTCGTTTCCGGGCAGGAGCGTCCGATCATGGAAACAGGCCTCTCCAATCTCACGCAAGACGCGGCGCCGGCTCTGATCCACTTTGCCGACGGCCAGACCCAGCAATGGCTGATGGTACGGCTGCCAGACCCAGCCGCGCAGCCGCAAAGTAAAAGTAATTGAAATCTGCGGCCATGCAGCGCGCGATCGGACAGGTGGCGAGGGCATCGCCATTCCTTCAGCAGGAATGGCGATGCTTGTTCTGTTTCTCCGCAGCGCCCGCAGTCCCGCTACCCTACCGTTCGCGACGCCTCTTCCATTCATTGTGGCTTGCGTATCAACTCATTAGAGGAGAGAACGTATTCCCAACGCGCTCACGCTTCTCACGTGTTGAAGACAAATCTGCCGTTAGTTTTCGGTTGCGGCCAAAGGCCGCACTAAGACATCCGCGGTTGCTCCGTCCGTTCGGCCTACACATGATGCCGCCAGCGCGCGATTCCAAACTGCTCCTGCTCTTGGAAACCACGTGCGATGAGACGGCGGCGGCGGTGGTGAGCGATGCGCTGGAGGTGCTGGGGAGTGTGGTGGCCAGCCAGGATGATTTGCATCGACGCTTTGGCGGAGTGGTGCCGGAGATTGCGTCGCGCGCACATCTGGAGCGAATCCTGCCCGTCATTCATGAGACGCTGCAGCGCGCGGGGGTCACGCTGGATCAGATTAGCGCGGTGGCTGTGGCCACGACGCCGGGACTGGCGGGATCGCTGCTGGTGGGGCTGGCGACCGCCAAGGCGCTGTGCGTGGCGCTGGAGGTGCCGCTGATTGCCATCAATCATCTCCAGGCCCACATCTATGCCTGCAAGCTGGCCGCGGGCCGCAACGTGTTTCCCTGCGTGGGGCTGATCGTCAGCGGCGGGCACACGAGCCTGTATCGTTGCCGGGGGCCGCTCGATTTTGAGTTGCTCGGCGGCACGATCGACGACGCGGCCGGCGAGGCCTTCGATAAGGTCGCCAACCTGCTGGGACTGTCGTTCCCCGGCGGTCCGGCAGTTCAACTCGCCGCAGCCACGGGCAATGCGCGGGCGCATCGCTTCCCGCGGCCCTTCGCCGGCGACGATGCGCGGCTGGAGTTCAGCTTTAGCGGTTTGAAGACGGCGGTGCGTTATCAGGTGGTTCCGCCGGGGGAGAGTCCGCGGCCCCTTACGACGCCAGACGTGGCCGACCTGGCCGCCAGTTTTCAGGAAGCCGTGGTCGATTGCCTGGTCGATAAGGCGCTGGCCGCGCTGCGTTCGACCGGGCTTTCAATGCTGTGCCTGGGGGGCGGCGTGGCGGCGAACGCGCGGTTGCGTGAACGGCTCACGGCGGAGTGTCAGCGCCGCCGGATCGACCTGATCATTCCGCCGTTGGACCTCTGCACCGACAACGCCGTGATGGGCGCCATCGCCGT
>JBGTDH010000127.1:0-9451 GCA_041748435.1 Pirellulales bacterium | reverse complement strand
TTCCTTCCGTGACCGGTTGCCCCTTAAAGGTTACCTTGCCAAAGACGTGACCCTCGGGTAGGGCATCGGGACCGCAGCCCACGAGACATGCCGAGAGCAGCAGACAAACAGCCAGACTAGCGAGGACTCGGAGGTACATGATAAGCCCAACAAAAGGTGGGAGATGCCGGCAGACAAAGCAGGGCCCGACGGGCTTCGTTCCCGCCGGGTCCCGGTGGGGTGAATCGCTACTGCGGTAGAACATTGCCGTCGTCCCGATCGGCCATGTTCTGCAGGACGTTGAGGGCCATACCAGTCTTCATGAAAACCACGTGACCGTCGCCCATGAGCACATGAGCCCCGCCGGGATGGGCCGATTGAATGGGCCGGCCGCAGCGCTGGCCGCCCATCCAGTTGAACTGGAAGTTTTTGACTCCGCCGTTAGGCCCGCTGTTGATCGAATAAAAGACGGTCGTGGTGTTATAGCAGCGTTGACAATTGGCAATGCCGCAACCGTTCGGATTGGGAGTGGCCAAAGAGCCGGGGCCTTTGGGTTTCCTGACGTGGGAGGTGCCCATGTTGAATCCGCGCCCGTCGGAGCTGCGGACATCAATTGCAGTGCCGTTCTGGTAGTAATAATCGGACTGCTCGCCGACCATGATTGTGTTCGACAATCCGTCCAGAACCTTGCCCATGGACACTCGGCCGTCGATGTTCTTGGCCCCCTGCTGTGAGGCCTCCAGTGCGTGCGGTCGCTCCGAGAGGACGATGATGCCGCTGTCGGCTTTGGGGCCGTTGACGGCGGACGTATCGGTCGAGGCGCGGCCCCCCTGCGCCACCGTCCGAGCGCTCCCCAGCACGCAGGTATACATGGGGTCCGCCAGAAATCCGCCCGAAGCCGTGGAATCGGCGACCGTCCTGGGCAGGGGACTCGAGGGGCACCACATAAAACCGAAGTTAATGCCCGTATAGTACTGCCTGTTCTGGGTGCGCGCGGCAGTACCGTCCCCAAACCACCACGTCTGCTGGTTGAAGTTGGAGTTCTCGAACGGCGAACTGGTTTCCATATAAGGTAGGGTAAAGATCCACCACGTTGGCCCGTGCATCCATTCGTTGGGCTCGATGCGGGTTGTGGCGGGCGGAAAGGCTTTGTACGCACTTTCGTAATTCAGAACGCCTACGCCGATCTGGTGCAGGTTGTTGGAACATTGCGTGCGGCGAGCCGCCTCGCGGGCGGACTGCACCGCGGGGAGCAACAGCGCGATGAGGATGCCAATGATGGCAATGACGACCAACAACTCCACCAACGTGAACGCGCGAGACAAAGGACGGCGGCGCATCGGAGAGGCCCTTTCGTAGGAGAAGGGATACTGCCCAGGCAGACGCGCTCAGGATACGCCCGCAGGGGTGGCCGCGTCAATGTTTTTGATGCATCTTCAGAAGAATCTGTGAGGATTTTCGTTCTAAAGCGCCCACGGTTGTGGCAGATTAAGTTCGGGGACCATTGATCTGCGTCTACGCAAAACCGATCTCACGATGAACCGATTCGGTGTGGCCGGCCACTAATGCAGGAAGTGGGGCGGGGACCGAGCTAAGCACATCAGACCCCCGCGCAGCACGGCGCCCCCGCCCCACTTCTTTTGGTTATTCGATCCTCGGTAGGCCGCAAGCGGCGAGGTTTGTGATCGGCTATTTGCTGCGCCGCAGTTGCCGGCTGAGGATGCGCTGCTGGAGGGCTTCCTGAAACTCGCGCATGTCCTGCTGCATCTGGGGATCCGCTCGCTGGGTCCACGTTTCGAGCCTGGTCAACACCAGAGCCAGCGTGGGAAGGGCTTCCGTACGCGGCATGAGGGCTTCACGCCCGGCCGCGTTCTCCCCGAAGGCCCTCTCGAACTGCTTGATTTGACCATCGAGCCAGGCCTTGCGGTCCTTGGGGCGTTTTTCCACGTATTGCGTCACCTTGCTGCGATACCATTGCTCCAACACCAGGTCGAGATTGCTTTCCAGACGTGCGCGGTCCGAGTCGCCCAGGTCGCGAAAGTCGGCGGCCAGATTGCCGCCCCCTAGAAGCTCCTTTTCGATCTGATGAGCCACGCGGCTGCGCACTGCCGCGCTTTGCTGGGCAAGATCATGTTCCAGGAGCCATTGCCGAACGCTCACCGGCTGGCGACGCAGAGATTCCGGAAATTCCTGCGCCGCCAGGATCACGCCCCAGACCGAGACCGCCGTAAACGCGGCAAAGGCCAGCCCACACAGAAAATCGCGGATACGACGCATGTAGCCTCAGCGAGCGGAGGGGTGATTTGACGCCTTCCAAGACTCCGCAATGTATTAATGTGGGCACTACAGGCCGCGGCGTCAAATGACATTCTTCCGGCCCTGCCGGTATTCGGCGACACGGTCGATCATTTGCTGCTCGCTTCGAGTTGCCGTAAACTTCGGCGATTGTCTCCTGTAAGAGAGCTGCCAGCTTATTGCGGGCCGCGGTGAGCCATGACCGACCACGATCAGCGATTCAAGGCACTGCTTCAAGAGTTCCTGGCCGAGTTCTTCGAGCTGTTCTTTCCCAATTGGGCAAAGCAGTTTGATTTTTCACGCGTCGAGTGGCTCGATAAGGAGCTGTTCCCCAACCCGCCGGAAGGCCGCAGAATGGCAGCCGACCTGGTTGCCAAGCTGCCCACCATCGAGCCGGGCGAGGCCGCGAAGGCCTGGCTCTCCCTGATTCACATCGAAGTTGAGTCGGCAGATTCGGTCGTCCCGCTGCGGCAGAGGATGCATCGGTATTACTCTTATCTGCGGGACCGGCATCAATTGCCGGTGCTGCCGGTGGCTGTCTATTTGCGGCTGGGCTTCGAGGGAATCGGCGTCGACGAGTTCCTTGAGAAGTTTGGGGAACTTGACGTGCTCCGATTCAAGTTCCTGTACGTAGGACTTCGCGGCCTGAATGGCGTAGAATACATGCAGCAGCCCAATGACTTGGGCGTGGCCTTGGCAGCGCTCATGCGGTTGCCTGCGGAGAATCTGGCTCGCATCAAGGCAGAAGCACTGTTGAGGCTCGCTCGCAGCAGCCAGACCGAGCAGCGCCGGTTTCTGTTAGGGGAGTGTGTGCAGACGTATCTAAATCTCGCCAGCGCCCCGGAGCAGCAAGAGTTCGAGCGGCTGTTGAATCAGGAAGCCTTCGAGGAGGTAAAAGCCATGTCCGTAACCTGGTATGAACAGGGTATCGAGAAGGGTATCGAGAAGGGACTCGAGAAGGGACTCGAGGAAGGTAAGCGGGACCTTCTGATGGTGTTGCTGCAGAAACGATTCGGCAGGCTGGGACGAACAACTCTGGAGCGGCTGGAGCAGATGCCCGCGTCAGGTCTGTCCTCGTTAGCAGAGCGAGTTTTGGACGGCCACTCCCTCCATGATTTGGGGCTTGAATAGTCGAGTAATCGAGTAATCAAGATTGAGCCGCGGCGGGTTCGCGGCGCAACATGCGGCCGTGATCTTGAGTCCCAAGGAACCGGCCGTCGCGAACTTGCACGCGGCCGCGAACGGTCACGACACTGGGGCGGCCCTCGATCGGCCAGCCCTCGAAGGCGCTGTAATCGACGTTCATCTGCTGCGTGGCCGCTGAGATCACGCCGCGATACGCAGGATCGTAAATCACCAGATCGGCGTCGCTGCCGGGTTGAATGGCGCCCTTGCGCGGATACATTCCGAACAGACGGGCTGCGCGCGTGCTGGCCACGTCGACGAACCGCCGCAAGTCGATCTTGCCGCGGCAGACGCCCTGCGTGTACAGCAGGTTCACGCGGTCCTCCACACTGGGAATGCCGTTGGGAATCTTGGTGAAATCCCCGCGGCCCATTTCTTTTTGTCCGTGAGAATCGAACGGGGCATGGTCGGTGGCCACCGTGTCGATCAGACCCGTGCGCAGCGCGTTCCACAGCACGGCCTGATGCCGCTTCTCTCGCAGCGGTGGAGACATCACATACTTGGCGCCTTCAAACTCCGGCTGCTCGGCATAGCTGCGATCGACGACCAGATAAGGAATCACCGTCTCTACGTGCATTAGCACACCGCGGTTCTGGGCCGCCTGGGCCTCGCGCAGCGCATCTTCGCACGACGTATGCACCACATAGACACGCGCGCCGGTCAGCCCGGCGAAAGTTGCCAGGTGGTGCACGCCCTCTGCTTCGACCACTGTCGGCCGCGAAGGCTCATGCCACTCCGGTCCGGTCTTCCCTGCTGCCAGCAACTGCTGCTGCAACTGGGCAATCACGGTCTCGTTCTCGCAATGGGCCGTGACGATGACACCCCAGCGGGCCGCCAACTCCAACGTGCGATAGAGTTCGGTGTCGTCGACTCCAAACGCTCCCTTGTACGCCAGAAAGACTTTGAACGACGCAGTGCCGTCATCGACGATCCGGCGAAGCTGCCCTTCCGTGGCGTCGTTGAACCGCGTCACGCCCATGTGGAAGGCGTAGTCGCAAGCCGACTGGCCCGCGGCTTTTGATTTCCACAGCTCGTAGGCTTCCAGCGGATCGTCGGCCCGGCTGGGGCAAACCATCTCGATGAGCGTCGTCGTCCCGCCCACGAGCGCGGCCCGGCTAGCCGTGGCATACGTGTCTTTGGCATACGTGCCCATGAAGGGCAAATAGATATGCACGTGCGGATCGATGAATCCGGGGAAGACGTACTTGCCCGCCGCGTCGATCACCTCGATGTCTTTATCGGCCGGCGGTGCGAGATTCTGCTCGATGCGCGTGATCGTCTCGTCGCGACAATAGATATCGGCGACGTAATCGTCGGCAGCGGTAATGATGCGTCCGTTTTTGATGAGCAACGACATGGGAGCAACGCAGCAGGGGTCAGGATTCAGGGGGTCAGTGGCCAGACAGTGTCTCGTCGTGCAACGGCGAGCGTCGAGGCGTAAGCCCGACGTGCTCATCGCCCGACGTCTCCGCCTTCCGTGTCGTTGCAGACTCGATGGCCGCCTTAGCATCTGCGATCGTCAGGCAACGCAAGATCTCTTCGCCGGTGGCCGGCAGCCGTAATTCGCGAGCGGCATCCGTGGAGACGTACGAGAGGGCGTGCTTTACCGCGGCCCAGATGGAAATGGCATGCATTAGCGGCGGTTCGCCCACGGCCTTACTCGCGGCGATGTTTTCCACATTGTCCTCGTTGGCAAACAGCTCGCAACGGAAGATGCGCGGCACGTCGGTCACGGCCGGAATCTTGTACGTCGTGGGGGAGTGAGACAGCAACTCACCGCGCTCGTTGTAGACGAGGCATTCGCCCGTGACCCAGCCTTGCCCTTGCAGGAAGCCGCCGGTGATTTGCCCCAGGTCCACCCCGGGATTGATCGAACGGCCGATGTCGATCAGCAGGTCGACGCGCGGAACCGTGAGCTCGCCGGTAAATCGATCGATGCGAATCTCGGCCGCTGCGGCGCCCTGCGTGAAATACAAGAACGGATTGCCACGGCCCGTCTCGCGGTTGTAATCGACCCCCGGCGTGGCATAAAACCCGCGGGCGCCCAAATCGACGCGTTCCCGCCGCGCGGCCGAGCAGAGATCCGCGAAGCCCACTCGCTGCGATGGATTGCGGACATCGTGCGCCTCGGCTTGCTCAAATCGCACGTGCTGCGGCGATTCGGTTAGTCCCATGTCCAACGACGCGAGCCGACTCGCGGCAAACGCTGCCAGCCGCGATTTGATCTGGCGGCAAGCATCCACCGCCGCCGCGCCATTCAGATCGGTTCCGGCGGAGGCCGCCGTGGGCGAGGTGTTGTTGTTCTTCTCGGTCGATGTGGGCATCACCAGCACGCTCTCGATTGGCAGGCCAAACTCATCGGCTACAAGCTGGCGAATCTTAATGTTCAGCCCCTGGCCCATCTCCGTGCCGCCGGTTGAGACCTGCACCGTGCCATCGGTGTACACGTTCACCAAGGCATTGGCCTGATTGAGGAACCTGGTCGTGAACGAGATGCCGAACTTCACGGGCGAGATGGCCAGACCGCGCAGCCACAGTCGATCGGTGCGATTGGCAGCGACAATCTCCGCCATGCGTTGGCGATAGTTCGAGCGCTGCGCCAGTTGATCGAGAATCTCCGGCAGATGATTCCTGGCCACAATCTGGCCGTAAGGAGTGACATTACGATCTTCCACGCCATACACGTTGCGGCGTTGCACGTCGAGCGCATCGATTCCCGGCGAGCCGTTTGCCCCGACCGCGCGTTGCCGGAGATAGGCCGCGATCTCCTGAATCACGCTCTCCATTGCGGCCATCCCCTGCGGTCCGCCGAAACCGCGGAAGGCCGTGTTGGGAGGATAGTTCGTGAAACAAACGCGGCCGCGAAGATCGATGTGCGGGATGAAGTACGCGTTCTCCGCGTGCAGCATCGTCCGCTCCATGACCGAAGTGGACAGATCGGCCGCGGCGCCGCCATCTGAATGGAATTGCACGCGATAGGCGAGGATGGATCCCGCATCGTCGAAACCGACTTCCCAGTCGGCGCGGTAGGCATGCCGTTTGCCGGTCGAGCGCATATCGTCGTCCTTGTTGTAGACGACCCGTGCGGCCCTTCCGGTGCGTTGCGCCACGAGCGCCGCCATCACGGCCGGCAGCGACGCCTGCGTTTCCTTGCCGCCGAACGCGCCTCCCATTCGCTTGCACACGCAAATCACTTCATGCATGCCGCGGCCCAGCACCTCGGCCACCACGTGCTGCACTTCCGTCGGATTCTGAGTCGACGAATGGACAAACATCTGCCCCTCTTCGCCGGGCCAGGCCAAGGCCGCCATCGACTCCAAATAAAAATGCTCCTGACCCTGGCATTGGAACACGCCAGTCAATTGATGCGGCGCCGCCGCCAGTGCCGCCTCGGGATCCCCACGCCGAATCTGCCGCGCAGGCCCCAGATAACGTCCCAACTCCACCGCCCGCTCGATCGAGAGAATCGGCTCGCTCTCGGCGACTTCGATCCGCACCAACCGCCGCGCTTGCTCCAGCGCTTCCGACGTCTCCGCCGCGATCACCACCACGGGCTGACCCACATACAGCACTTCGCTCTCTGCCAGCACCGGCTCGTCTCGAAACAGCGGCCCGAACTGCCGCTGGCCGGGAATATCCTTGGCCAAGAAGATCGCTGCCACGCCGGGCACCTCGAGCGCCGCCATCAAGTCGATCGATTCGATCCGGCCCGCCGCCGCCGGACTGCCGACAAAGCCCATCGTCAGTTCATCCACGCGTCGCGGCAGATCCTCGATAAACAACGCTGCGCCGGTCACGTGACCAACGGCAGAATCGTGCGGGATGGCTTGGCCAATCGTGGACATGCGTCAAACTGCGGATAACGGGGACGAGACCGGCTGGCACTGATGATAGAACTTCAACAACACATTGCGAGCCAGTTGGCGGCGGTAATCAGCGCTGCCGCGCACATCGCTGATTGGTGCAATCTCACCGACGGCGATCTCTCCAGCGGCACGCAGGGTCTCCTCGGTGAAGGGCTCGCCTTGCAGAAACGCTTCCGTGTTTCGCAGCCGGAGCACCGTGGGTCCGACGGCGCCAAAGGCGAGCGCTGCGGCGGCGATGGTCCCATCTTCGAGGCGCATCCGAATCGCCGCCGTGAAGGTGGCGATATCAAGGTCTCGCCGCCGCGACACCTTGTAGAGCCGCAGCAACTCATCGTCTGCCGGCAGAGGAAGATGCACACGCGCGAGCAGTTCGTCGGCCCGCAGATCGAACTGCTTGTACCCGCGATAGAAGCGGTTCACATTCACGCGCCGACCGGAAGACATCTCCAACTCGGCTTCCATCACCATCAGAAACGGCAGGGAATCTGCGATGGGCGAGGCATTCATCACATTGCCGCCGATCGTGCCTGCATGACGGATTTGCGGCGAGCCGAAGACTGAGATGATTTCAGCAAACTCCGGCGCAGCCAACTGGCAGGTTTTATGCAAATCGGTCCAGGTGGCCCGCGCTCCCGCGATCAGCGTGCGTCCTCCGTTCGGATCGGTCTCAATCCGCACGCCTTCCAACTCGTGGACGCGATTGAGATCGAGCCAGACCGTCGGGCCGATCGTCCGCTTGTTCCATTGCACGGCCACGTCGGTCGCCCCGGCGACGACCTTAGCCTGCGGATGCGAGCTGCGAAAGCGTACGGCCTCCGCCAGCGTGGTGGGACACAACACGTGCCGCATTTCTCCCCGGGACTCACCGCGGAGATCGAGCGTATCATCGGCCAACGACGAAAGGTCTGCCGCGAGTTGATCGGGCGGGTACTTGCTCTCGAGCGTCAACTCCCCGCACTGCGCGGCTTGTCGGCCTGCTTCCAAGATGGGCGTGTAGCCCGTGCAGCGACAGAGGTTGCCGGTCAGACCCTGACGCCAGGTTTCTTCGTCGGGGGGTTGATCGCCAGGCCGCTCGCCCAGCGCGGTCATGGCCATGACAAAGCCGGGCGTGCAGAAGCCGCATTGCGATCCATGACAGCGGATCATGGCCTCCTGCACCGGCGTGAGTTGCCCGGCTGTCGCCAGTCCTTCGATGGTGACGACCAGCGTGCCATCGAGCTGAAATAAGAACGTCAGGCACGAATCGAGGGGCAAGTAGCGGATCTCGTCTCCCACCGGCCGCCCCACCAGCACCGTGCAGCTACCACAGTCCCCCTCCGAGCACACAACCTTCGTGCCCACGAGTCTCAGCCGCTGGCGCAAATACTCCGCCAGCGTCAGGAAGCAATCGCCGTCCCGCACCTCGTGGCGTTGGCCGTTGACCAGCAGGACAACATGATCGCGGATCGCCATAACCGCTGCACTCCCGTTACGCAACGTCGCCAGCGCATAATATACTTCACCGCACAAGCCCTCGGTAAGTATCGGCAGCCCGGTTGCATTCATGAAAGCGTTGGCCCCGTCGATCGTCCTCGCTGCGCAACGCGTCCTGGCGCGGTGCGACGAATTGGCGCGATGTACGGAGCGCGAAGGGGAGATAACCCGCACGTTCTGCTCGCCGGCGATGCGCGATGCGCACGCCCTTGTCAACCGCTGGATGCGCGAGGCCGAGTTGTCCGTGCGTTTCGATCCGGCCACGAACATCATCGGGCGATGGGAAGCTTCCCCGCCGAGTGAAAACCGGCGCGTGGTGCTCATCGGCTCGCACTTGGACAGTGTGGTGAACGCCGGACGGTTCGATGGCGTGCTGGGCGTAATGCTGGGGCTGGCCGCGGTGGAAGTGCTCCGCGAAGCCGGCGCCGCATTGCCCTTCGCCATCGACGTAATCGGCTTTTGCGAAGAGGAAGGCGTGCGCTTCGCTACGCCGTACATTGGATCGCGTGCGCTCGTCGGAGAGTTGACTTCGGACTTGCTCGCGCGACGCGATGCCGCCGGCGGGTGCATGGCCGATGTACTGCAAGTGTTCGGCGGCGATCCAGTGCGTCTCGAAGAATGCCGCTATCAATCGCACGACGTGCTGGCCTACA
>JBGTDH010000126.1:0-3398 GCA_041748435.1 Pirellulales bacterium | reverse complement strand
GAGATCCGAGCGCGAACAACAGCGCAGAGAGAAGTCGATGCATGGCGGTAGCTCGATCGTGAATCGGGAGTCATTAGACTAGCCTATCAAGCGAGGCGTCTGAGTGCCATGCAACAGGGGCGTGATGTCTGCGGGGTGGTTTTGTCATCCGTCACGAGCGGGGCCCCGGCCTGGCGACCGAAATCCTAGACCCTCGGCGGATTGCCTTGCCGGGCTTGGCGCCGGTGTGGCGGTCGCGATCGAGCACCAGTTGGCCGTTGACGATCACGTACTCGATGCCTTCGTTGTACGCGAAAGGCCGCTCGTAGGTGGCGCGATCGATCACGCGGGCGGGATCGAAGAGCGTCACATCGGCGAAGTTGCCGGGCTTGAGCGTGCCGCGGTCGGAAAGATGCAAGCGCGCGGCATTCAGCGAGGTCATCTTGCGGATGGCGTCCTCCAGCTTCAACACGCGGGCCTCACGCACATACAGGCCCAGCACGCGGGGAAACGTGCCGAAGTTGCGCGGATGCGGATTGCCGCGTCGCAGCGGACCTTCGATGGCATACGACGAGCCGTCCGAGCCGATCGAGCACCACGGCTGACTCAGCGCCAGCCGCATGTCGGCCTCCGTGTGATGGGCATAGACCGTGGGAATACTGCCCCCCTCGGCCACGAGCAGATCGAACAAGACGTCCAGCGAATCGGGCGCCGGATCCTGGCCGCGAGTCTTCAAGGAGATCACACGGTCCATGGTCAGCCCCTCATAGCTCCCCTTGCCGCTGACAAGCATCCGGCTCCAATCGCCTCCCACGGCCGTGAAATGGTTGTACCAGCCCGGCAAACCTTCCTGGATGTCTTTCTTCATCCGCTGACGCTGGCCCGAATCCTTGAGCCGCCCGAGCATGGCATCGCTCCCGCCTTCATGGGCCCAGGGCGGAATGATGCTCGAGAGATTGTTGTTCCCACGCGTGTAGGGATAGATGTTGGTCTGCACGTTTACCCCTTCCGCGCGGGCCTGTTCGATCAAGGCAATCACCTCGTTCATCCGGCCCCAGAACTGCTGATCGGCAATCTTGACGTGAATAATGTCGACGGGCACCTTGGCTCGCCGGCCAATCTCGATCGCCTCGCGCACGGCATCGAACACGCCCGTGCCTTCATGGCGGTTGTGCGTGGAATAGCTTCCGCCGTGACGATGCACGACATGGCAGAATTCGACCAGATCGTCGGTTGTGGCCAGCGATCCGGGCGGCATGGCCAGCATGGTGGAGAGGCCGATCGCGCCGTCGCGTAGTGCCTCGTCCAGCAATTTGTGCATCTGCTGGAATTGCTCGGGCGTGGGACGCTCGTGGGATTGGCCCATCACGCCTTCCCACACATTGTTCAGGCCGACATAGGAGGCCACATTCACGCTGCTGCCCGATTCTTCCAGCACCGCGAAGTATTCCGCCAGCGACCCCCAGGTGCGCGGCTCACCCTTCACAGTCACGCTGCGGGAAGATAGACGCCCTTGCCGCGGACCGGCCGAATCTCCTTCGCCCAGCACCTCGGTCGTGACCCCTTGGCGAATCTTGCTCTGTGCGCGGCCGTCTTCCAACAGCAACATGTCCGAATGCGAATGCATGTCGATGAAGCCGGGCGCCAGGATCAGGCCCGTGGCATCGATCGTCTGCTTCGCCGCAGCCGGTTCGACGCGGCCCACGGCCACGATGCGATCGCCGCGAAGGGCCACATCGCCGTAAAACCAAGGATTGCCGGTCCCGTCGACAATCTGCCCGCCCCGAATCAGCAGGTCGTAAGGGACGGGATCTGCGGCCGACGCGATGCCGCAAGCCGAGAACGTCACGACGCATGCCAGGAGTAATCGGAGTGAGTGCATTTTGATTCGCCTCTCAGGTAGCCACGGTCAACGCCATGTTGTCGCGATGGATCACTTCCTCGTAGGGGCAATGACCGAGCAGCTCGGCAATCCGTTCCGTCTTCTGTCCTTTGATGCGGAGCATGTCGGCCGCGTTGTAGTTGATCAGCCCCCGGGCGAACTCCGCGCCCTGAGCGTCTCGCAAGGCCACCACGTCTCCCTTCTGGAAATTGCCCACGGCGTCGACCACGCCGATGGCCAGCAAGCTGCGGCCTTGTTTCTCGATGGCGCGGCGAGCGCCGTCGTCCAGCACCAGATGTCCGCGGGGCTGCACGGTGAAGCCGATCCAGCGCTTCCAACTTGTGACGGCCTGGCCTTGTGCTACGAACAGTGTGCCCAGCGGTTCGCCGTCGACAATCCGCCGCAGCACGTTCGGCGTGCGTCCGCTGGCGATGATCACATTCTCGCCGGCTGCCGTGGCGATGCGGGCCGCGTTGAGCTTGCTGGCCATGCCCCCTTTGCTCAAGCCGGTGAGCTTATCGCGCACCAGTCCGAAGATCGAATCGTCCAGCCGCAGGACCGTGTTGACGAGCGTCGCGCCTGGTGCGCGCGGATCGCCGTTGTAGAGGCCGTCGACATCGGAGAGCAGCACCAACAGCGGCGCGCGGATCAGGTTGGTGACCATGGCCGCCAGACGATCGTTGTCTCCAAACGTGGTCTGCAACTCTTCCACGCTCACGGTGTCGTTCTCATTGATAATCGGCACCGCGCCGAACTCCAGCAGCGCGCGAATGGTGTTCCGCACGTTGAGGTAGCGGATGCGATCATCGAGATCGTCGGCCGTCAGCAGAATCTGCGCCGCGTGCCGGCCGTGTGCCCGCAGCGAGCGCTCGTAGACTTCCACCAGATAGCTCTGACCCACCGCGGCCACGGCCTGCAACTGCGGCAGACTGGCGGGTCGGCTGGTCAGGCACAATCGCCCCATGCCCGAGCCCACGGCGCCGGAGCTGACCAGCGCCACCTGCCGCCCCGTTTCCAGCACGCTGTGCAGATCCTGCGCAAGCTCCGCTACGCGGGCTTCGTTCAAACGGCCGTCTTCGCCCGTCAAGACGCGCGTGCCCACCTTCACCACCACGGTGCGGGCGGCCGCGGTGATCTCACGCCGCAGGGCATCGGGTGCTGGCAATTCCGGGAAGTCCACGACGAGCCACAACGGGGAACGAAACGAAACGGCGTCCGAACCGGCCGAGTATATCAGCGCACTTCATGCACGACGAGCATGTTGTGGCCCGAGGCGACCAGGCCGATCGCACTGACGAGCAGCACGTAATCTCCCTGACTCAACAGTCCCTGCTCTTTGCCCCATTGCTCGACACGCTCCAGCAACCGATCGCTGGCCTTGGCCGGAGCGCCGGCCAGCGGCGTCACTCCCCAATACAGACTCATCTGCCGCAGGACCATCTCCACGTCGGTCACGCCGATGATGGGCACGGCCATGCGTTGCTTGGACAGCGCCAAGGCCGTGGCCCCCGTGTGCGTGGCTACCACAATCATGCGG
>JBGTDH010000125.1:0-1752 GCA_041748435.1 Pirellulales bacterium | reverse complement strand
CCGGAAACGCATCGCGAGGCGCCTAGCGCCGAGGCGGATCTGGACAATCTCCAACGCAAGGTCGATGCCGGCGCCGATGTGGTCATCACGCAGCTCTTCTACGATAATCGCGATTTCTTCCGCTTCCGCGAGCACTGCCAGGCGCGGGGTATTCGCGTGCCGATCGTGCCAGGCATTTTGCCGGTGACAAACCTGGCGCAGATCCAGCGGATCGCCGCCTTATGCGGCGCGAAGCTGCCGCCAGAGTTCGTGCAAGCGCTTGCCGCGCACGAGGGCGATGCCGAGAGCCAGTTCCGCGTGGGCGTGAAGTTTGCGATCGAACAGGTGCAGGAGCTGATCGACTCCGGAGTTCCCGGCTTACATTTCTACGTGCTGAACAAGTCGCACGCCACCGCGCAGATCCTGCGGAGCGTGCAACGATGATTCTGGCCGAGCCGCCTCGCACGCAGTACGACCTGCACTTCGATCTCGCCGGCGTGCCGGTGCGCATCCATCCCTTGTTCTGGCTCGTGAGTCTGATCCTGGGCATGCCGCGCGAAGGCGAAGTCCTGGGCGGAGAGTCGCCCGTGCTGGGCGTCGTTATCTGGATCCTGGCGCTGTTCGTCTCAATCCTTATTCACGAGATGGGCCATGCCTTCGCCATTCGGCACTTCGGTTGGCAGCCGCGCGTGGTGTTGTATGGCATGGGCGGCCTCGCGCTGTGGGAATCAAGCTCCCCGTATGGCGCGAGCTATGGGGAGCGTAAAGACACGCCTCAATCCAAGATCCTGATTGCCGCCGCCGGACCAGCGGCCGGCTTTGTGCTGGCCGCCCTCGTGATCGGCGTTTGTTTTGCCACGCGTCATCCGGTAACTTTTTCCGCCGGCGGGCCGCTGGGGTTCATGTGGCACGTCGAGGGTTTCGAGAACATCAAGGCGGAGACGCTGGTCCGCGACTTGATCTTCATCAACGTGTATTGGGGACTGGTCAACCTGCTTCCCGTCTTTCCACTGGATGGCGGGCAGATTTCGCGCGAGCTGTTTACGCTCAGCAGTCACCAGGATGGACTCCCTCGCTCGCTGCTTCTTTCGGCGGTCGTGGGCGGCATTGTGGCGGTGTTGGCCCTCGCGAGGCTTGGCCTGCGCGAAGGTTTTTTCGTGGCGTTCATGTTCGGCTATCTCGCCTACGTCAGCTACAACGCGTTGCAGGCTTATCAACGCGGCGGGTACGGCAATTACGACGATGGCCCCGACGACCGGGGTTGGTAGATGACCGGCGCCGGAGACACTTTCGCGACGCAACCTGTTACACAACAGGCAGTTCTGCTGGGAGCCAGCAATCTGGTGCGATGCCTGCCCACCGTTGTCGAGTCGGCCCGCTTGTGCCGTGGCGGCCCCTTGCAAATGTTCATCGCTTGCGGGCACGGACGATCCTACGGCATGGCCAGCCGCGTGTTCGGACGCACGCTCACGGGAATCCTGAACTGCGGTTTGTGGGACGCGCTGCGCCAACAACCGCCGCGGGACACCGCCGCGCTGGTAACCGATATTGGCAACGATCTGTTGTACGCAGCATCGCCCGCGCAGATCGCCGCGTGGGTCGAAGCGTGCATCGATCGACTCCTCGAGCACCGCGCGCGAATTGTGATCACGGCGCTGCCGCTGATGAACATCGCCGGCCTCACGAGCGCGCGTTACAAGCTGATGCGCACGCTCCTCTTTCCCAGTTGCCGTCTGACGCTCGAACAGGTGCGCGGCGCGGCAGCCGAGCTCG
>JBGTDH010000124.1:0-3607 GCA_041748435.1 Pirellulales bacterium | reverse complement strand
AGGCACGACAGACGGTGGCCGCGCAGGCCGACGAGTTGTTGACAAGGTGACAAGGCGACAAGGCGACAAGGTGACAAGGTGATGACTTGGGTTTCTCACCTTGTCACCCCCTCGCCTTGTCATCTTGTCATTTACCATAAGCATGAATCTCAAGTACTCAAAAGAATCCCACACTACACGGAGTGACACCAATGAAATTCGGCATGAACCTGCTGCTGTGGACGGGCGATCTGCACGACGAAATGATTCCCACGTTGGAGATGCTCAAGAAGCAGGGCTACGACGGCGTGGAGCTGCCGATCTTCGATTCCGACGTGAAGAAGTACGCCACATGGGGCAAACGGCTGGACGATCTTGGCCTGGAACGCACGGCCGTGACCGTTCGCGGCGCGGAGGACAACCCCATCAGCCCGGACGCCAAAGTGCGGGAAACCGGCGTGGACAACACCAGGCGAACATTAGATTGCTGCCAAGCGGCGGGGGTGAAGATCATCGTCGGGCCGTATCATTCTGCGTTGGGCGTGTTCAGCGGTCAGGGAGCCACCGCCGACGAATGGAAGTGGGGCGTCGAGAGCATGCGCCAAGTGGCCGAGCATGCGGCCAAGTGCGGTGTCACGTTGGGAGTGGAATACTTGAATCGCTTCGAGTGTTATTTCCTCAACTGCGTGGCCGATACGGTGCGGTTTGTGAAAGACGTAAATCATCCCAACTGCCGCATGATGTACGACACGTTCCACGCCAATATCGAAGAGAAGAACATTCCGCAGGCCATTCGCGAGGCGGCGCCGTACACCTGCCACGTGCATATCTCCGAGAACGATCGCAGCACGCCGGGCACCGGGAATATTCGTTGGCAGGAGAATTTCGACGCTCTCAAGGCTGTCGGCTACGACGGCTGGTTCATGGTCGAAGCCTTCGGCCTGGCGTTGCCCGAGCTGGTAGCCGCCACCAAGATCTGGCGTCGCATGTATCAGAGCGAAGAGCAACTCTCCCGCGACGCTTTGGCCTTCATGAAGCGCGAGTGGAGCAAGCGTTGACCCTCGGATGCAGCCGGAATAAGCTGCAACAGTCCCGCGCGGCAAGCGAAGGAGCAAGCGAACGATGGCAACCATCTCCGAACCTTTCGTCGACTATCCCTCTTCGGACGGCAAGCCCATGGCCGAGACACCGATCCATCGGGAGAACATGACCGATGTGATCGCCATGCTGGAGGATTGGTTTCAGGCGGACTCGCAGGCGTATGTCTCGGGCAACATGTTTATGTACTACGTGCGGGGCGACAAGCATCGGCATGTCTCGCCCGATGTGTTCGTCGCTCGCGGCATCGACAAAGCCAAATACCGGCCCTATTACCTGGTGTGGGAGGATGTTGCTCCCCAGTTCGTGATCGAAATGACCTCCGCCTCGACCCGCAAGGAAGACGTGCGGGACAAATTCAATCTGTACGAGCAGACGTTGAAGGTGGAGGAGTACTTCCTGTTCGATCCCGATGGCGACTATCTCAAGCCGAATCTACAAGGTTACCGCTTGATTGATGGCAGGTATGCACGGATCGAGCCGGTGGATGGCCGCCTGACCAGCGAGGTAACCGGCTTGCATCTGGAGCGAGATGGCATTCGGTTGCGGCTTTACGATCCGGTTCAGAAGCGTCGCTTGCCGACACGGGCAGAAGCCCGCGATCGGGCGCTGGCCGAGGCGCAGTCTGCACGAGCCTTACAGCACGCGGCCCTCGCTCAATGCCAATCGGCGCAACAAGCTTTGGATCAGCAAGCCATCGAGAACGAGCAGCTTCGGCAGCGAATCCGGGATCTGGAGAGCAAGTTTCCGCCCCCGAACTGAGCTCAATTTCTTTGGACGCTGACCTGAATGCACTGCCTGCTGTCCGATGAACTCTTCCCCGCGTGACAGCACGGCCGCCTTCGATCCCGCGGCCACGCCGTTTCCGGCCGCCCTCGGGAACTCGTCCGACGGCGACTTCGGCGTTATCGGCGGATACCGCCTGCTGCGCATCCTGGGCGCGGGGGGCATGGGCAAAGTCTACGAGGCGGAAGAAACCGCCACGGGCCGGCATGTAGCACTCAAGCTCATCGCGCCGCAGTTCGCCTCCTCGACCGATGCCGTGGAACGCTTTCGCCAAGAGGGTCGTCTGGCCAGCGGCATCTCGCATCCGCGTTGCGTGTTTGTGCTGGCGGCCGAAGAGAGCAATGGCCGGCCGTACATCGTGATGGAGCTGATGCCGGGAGAGACGCTCAAAGACCTGATCGAACGCAGCGGTCCGCTGGCCATCGAAGACGCGTTGGCCCGCATTCTGGATGTCATCGATGGCTTGCGGCAAGCCCACGCGATGGCGGTGATCCATCGCGATGTGAAGCCGTCCAACTGCTTCCTGGATCGCGAGGGTCGCGTGAAGATCGGCGATTTCGGCCTCTCGAAATCGCTGGTGGCCGATGTGCAGCTCTCGCAGACAGGCAAGTTCATCGGCACGTTGCTGTTCGCCTCCCCCGAGCAAATTCGCGGAGAGCCGATCGATCAGCAGACCGATGTCTACTCCGTGGCGGCCACGCTCTATTTCCTGCTCAGCGGGCAAGCGCCGTTCGAGGGCAGCGATGCCGCGGCCACGTTGGCCCGCATTGTTGCCGATCCGCCGACGCCGCTTGCGAGCCTGCGAGAGAAGATTCCCCGTGGTTTGGACGCGGTGGTGCTGCGCGGCCTGGAGCGCAATCGATCGCGACGATGGAAGAATCTGGATGAGTTGCGCGCCGCTCTGTTGCCGTACTTGCCAGAGCGTCGCACGGCGGCGCGGCGCGGGACGCGCGTGGCTGCGTTCTTGATCGACATGCTGCTGTTCACTCCGCTTGATCTCGTGGCGCAATCCTCCTTGTTGGCCAAGTGGCTGGGAATTGCAGAATCTTCCTGGCAGGCGCGCTTGGCCGCCGTGCTCTTATCTCAAGTCTCGCTCTGGATCTATCTGACGGTGCTCGAGGGGCGCAGGGGTTTCTCGATCGGGAAATGGCTGCTGCGGCTGCGCGTGATCGGACCGGACGGCGATCCGCCGGGCTTTGCCCGCGCTGCGTCGCGTGCCTTGATCTTCCAATTCTTCGTGTTTGGCCTGGCGGCAGCCATTGATGTGCCACTGGCCGCGACGTCCGGCGATGAGTTGCGTCTGACCGACCTGCTGTACGTGGTGGTTTCGATCGCCGGACCGCTGGCGATCTTCGTTACCGCCCGCGCCGCCAACGGCTACCTCGGATTGCACGATCTCGCCACGCACACGCGCGTCGTGGCTTTGCCTTGGCCTGTGCGAGACAGCGTACTCAAGCAGATTCGCATCAGCAGCGATTCTCCCCCCGCGTCCGCTCCGGCCGACGTGCCAACGAAAATCGGACCCTATGCCATCCGCGGCGTCGTGGCCTGGGCCGGCTATGCAGGCACGTTATGCGGCGAAGACGAAGTGCTCAAGCGCCCGGTGTGGATCAACGTGACGGCGCGAGGAGAAGAACCGATCAGCGAAAGTCGGAAAGCGGTTGCACGCCCCACGCGTTTGCGATGGCTGGCCTCGGGCCGCCTCAGCGACGAGCGCGCCTGGCACGCGTTCGTCGCCCCCGCC
>JBGTDH010000123.1:0-4249 GCA_041748435.1 Pirellulales bacterium | reverse complement strand
CGCGGGGGCGATGATCTCATGCGGCGGCCAACTCGATCTGCAATTCTTCATCCAGCAGCATCTTGTGGAAGCGTTCACCGCTGGAGCCGTAGAACAGCACGGCGCCAGACAGGGAATCCCACACGGCGGAAATCTTCACCGAACGCGGACCATGAACGCAGAAGTACATGCCACACGGTCGGCCGCCGCGCGTCAGCAGCCGCTCTGTCATGCGAAAGGCGCCCAGCAGCAATTGCTCCTGATCGCACAGCACTTTATGAACATAGGAACGCAAGTCACTCAGGGTCTCAATCTTCCTTGAAAACGTCACCATGGGGTGAATTCTCCTCCTACTGGCGCACCGGCGGCGTAGGGTGAACGCCGGGTGCGAGGCTAGAGAAACTGGGGTGGGTGTCGCTGATAGAACTATCGGCACTCTGCCGCCGTTCCTTAGCTTTAGCAGTTGCTGCTTGAGGGCAGGTCCTAGCGATTGACCACGCTGGACCGATGCCACCGCTTATGCGGCGGACACGAAATCAGCTAATGATCTTGAGCTCCACCAATTTGCTGTACGTGGTGAGCAAAGCCACAAACAGAAAGAACATGGCCGAGCACATTAACGCCCCGCGTACAAACCACCCGGGGCGCAGTTCAGGCGGCAAGAGGAAAACATTGACGGCTAGGGTGTGCAGGCAACTGAACCCCAGCGCGTAGTTATAGATCAGCGTGGCAAAGATCAGCAAATTGCCTGGATTAGGCACAAAGATCAGCATGGTCAGTCCGAAAGTGGCATACACGCACAGAATGCCGAAATAAACGTAGCGGATGGCCCGCGTCTCCAGCTTCTGCAAGGCGGGCAGCGCGGTCCAGAAGACATCGACCCATCGCCGCACCACGCCATCGGCGGTGCTGATCATACTGGGCGCCAGGACCAGGAAGCCGCAGAACAGCGTCAGGAACCAGAACAGGTTGCCCACGTCGGTACCCCAGGCGCTGCCCACATGCTCGGCCACACTGTTGGCGGTCATGCCGGCCGCGGTCCAATCGTTGGCCCGCGTGCCGCGCGGCAGAAACTGCACAGAGAGCATGCTGGGCAACGCCAGCCCAAAGAAACAGGCGGGCATCCACATCATCACCTGATCGCGCACCAAATGGCGATACCAACGCTTCCAGCGTGGCAAAGATTCCGCATTGACTTGAAACACCATGCCCACGTGGGAGAGTTGCAAGTTGTGTCCGCCCACCATGCTGGGAATGGCGCCCACGTGATGTCCCATGCCCCAGCCCTGATCGCGCGTGTAATTGCTGATGGGCGTGTTGCTCAAGCCGCCGTTGCCGGAGATGGAGATCATGGCGCACAGCAGCCCCAGCACCGCCAGATTAATGGTGGGGAACGGGCGGCCCTGCCACAATGCCGTGAACACGTTATCGACACGATCCAAACCTCCGGCAGTCTCCGGCGCCACCGGCACATTGCCAAACTTGAAGAATCCAGAGGCAATCTCCCACCAGGTGTCGCGCGTGGAGAAGCAGAGCGAAAGGAACAGCAGGAAGCCGAGCACCGTAAAGATCTTCAAGATCATGACGGCCTTGATGGAGCTGTAGATCTTGCCGCCAAAAATGAGCGGTAGAAGGCAGGTCAAAAACACCATCACTCCCAAGCTGCGCAACAGCACGGCGTCTGTCAGGCCAAACAAGCCGGGCTCCACCGATTTCGGATCGGGGATTTTTCCCAACAGCACGGCTGCCAAGGGGGTGGCGGCGCTGGATGCCAGATAGGGAAAAATCGAGCCCATGTCCAGCAGGAGATATGTGCCGATCCAGAACATAGGTCCCGGGAGTAAGCGAAACTTGCCCGTGAAGATCGGCTCTCCGCTATACAGCGTGTAACGGCTGATCTCGATGTTGTAGACCACCTGCGCCAGAATGCTGAGCGTGGCCAGCCACAGCAGCGCGCCGCCGAAGCGCGCCGTCACCAGCGGCCCGGTTAGCCATTCGCCGCCGCCAATGGCAGAGCCCCCCATCACCAGACCGGGCCCGATCATCGCCGCCAGATTACGCCAGGAAAAATAAGGCGCATCGATCAGCGGACCCGTGTCCCAGCGCGGCATGGCCTGGGAGCCAGGATGCGGCGCCACAAACGTCTCAGGCCCGCCCCCGGGCACGGTGTTGTCGGCCATTAAACGATTTCCCCGCTGTGATCGAGCGCGATCGGACAGTTCCCCTCGAAGCAATCCTTAGAGGATGGCAACAAAGCGCGGCCACTGCAAGCCGGCGCGCTTCATTTTTATCCTGCCCGCGCAGCGCTTGAGAATGCCGCCCGCCGCGCGTATGTTCAAGATGGCATTTCTAGACCGTCGCATCTCGCGAAATCGGAAGGAGGCTACTCATGGGCGTACTCGACAAGTTTCGCCTGGACGGAAAACGGGCTCTGATTACCGGCGGCAGCCGCGGCCTGGGGCTGGAGATCTCCAAAGCGCTGGGCGAAGCGGGCGCCAAGCTCGTGATCGTCGGTCGCGATGAAAAGAACCTGGACGAAGCCCGCAAGGCGCTGGTGTTCGAAGTGCCCGAGGTGCGCACGCTGGTGGCCGATGTAGGACATTCCGCAGAGGCGGAGCGAATGTGCGAGCAGGTGCTCAAAGAATGTGGACCGATCGACATTCTGGTGAACAACGTCGGTGGCCGGCGTGTGAACTTTCCCACGGAAGACATGCCGCTGGAAGAGTGGCAGAGAATTGTCGATCTGAATCTGACGCAGGCGTTCATCTGCACCAAGATGATCGGGGGGGCGATGATCAAACGCCGCGCAGGGCGAATCATCAATGTCGGTTCGATCTCCGGCCTCGTGGCGGGCAAGCAGATGCGCGGCCGCGCCTACGAAACATGCAAAGCCGGCCTGATCATGTTTACCAAAGCCGTGGCTGCCGATTGGGCGCCCTTCGGCGTGACGGTCAACGCCATCGCCCCCGGCACCTTCCTGACCGACGCCAACAACCGCTGGTTCGGCCAGTTCAACGAGTTGAAAGGCCAACTCGAAAGCACCATCCCCATGGGCCGCCTCGGCGACCCCAGCGAGATTGCCGGCCTGGCCTTGTACCTCGCCAGCGACGCCTCCAGCTACATGACCGGCGCCTGCCTCGTGATCGACGGCGGCCGCACCTTGTGGTAATCGTCGGCTCGGCGGGTACGTGATCCCATTTCCAACTCCAGGGATTGCAGGACCCACAATGCAAAAAATGGAAAAACAAGGGTCGACGGACCGGAAATTCCTTTATTCAACGGATTCCCAAAGACCGCGCAATGCCAATCGGCGCGCGATCTGTGTACACGGTTCCGCTTCGAGGCAGATCGCACACGTGGCCGGATCGAATTCGCCCCCCGCCTCTGCCGCCAGCGACTGATATTCTTCGGCGCTCAGTTTACCGGCGATCTCGTCGGTTAGTTGCGCCCATCGAAAATCGGCGGGCGATGCACCGGTCGAATAAACCGCGAGTGCCGCGGGAGATTGCTGTTCCGAGGGCGGCTGCTCGCTTGCTAACAGCATCGCGGCGCTCGGTGCGCGGCTGCCGGCCACGAATACGCCGCCGCTGAAGTCGAGATTGAATGCGAAGAAGCCGGCCTGCTCGGCCAGCGAGGGTACGGCGAACACGCGCACGTGAGGGCCGCCTCCGCGTCCGGCGGCTGTGACCAGCTCCAGTTGCAGATCGCCGTTCAGATCGGTGACACCCACGCGCACTCCCCCGGTAAACCGCGGATCGTAGGCGAAGAACTCGGCGACGATTCCGAGCGCTTGATTGAAGACGCGCACATGCGGGCCACCCCCGGCACCCGCGCCGGTAATGATCTCCGCGCGGGCGTCGCCCTCCACGTTGCCCGCGGCCACGAACACGCCGCCGGAAAAGCTCGGATCGTAGGCGAAGAAGCCCGGGATGGTGGTGCTCTCCGCGCCCTGGGCGTTGCGGAAGATGCGCACGTGCGGCCCGCCTCCCGGCCCCGCGCCGGTAATCAGGTCTGGACCACCCACGCCATCGACATCGGCCACGGCCACGTGGACACCGCCGCTGAACAGGACATTGTAAGCAAAGAAGCCGCCGAGCTCGTCGCCGGTGTTGCCATCGAACACGCGCACGTGCGGCCCGCCTCCCGCGCCGGCGGCGGTGACGATGTCGGCCCGTCCATCGGCGTTGAAATCGCCCGCGGCCAGATAGACGCCCCCTTGAAAGGCGGAAGCGTAAGCCAGAAACTCCCGCAACACCTGGCCGGTCGCGCC
>JBGTDH010000122.1:0-4130 GCA_041748435.1 Pirellulales bacterium | reverse complement strand
GTGCTGGCGGCTCGCCGCGGGTCGTTCTTGTTCACGCACTGGGGCCTCTCCGGCCCCGTGGTGCTGGATGTGAGCCGCGAGATCAGCGGGCATCCCCAGCCGCGGCAACTCACGATCGAGTGCGATTTTCTGCCGGCGAGCAACGATACCGCCGTGGATGCACTCCTGCGGGAGCGGGCGGCGGCAGCGGGCAAGCGGCAGTTGGCCAGCATCTTGCCCGAGGAATTGCCGCGCCGCTTGCTCGATGCCCTGCTACAACTGGCGCAGATCAATCCCGAGCAGAGGGCCGCCGAGTTGAGCAAGACGCACCGCGGCCAACTCGTGCAATTGATCAAGCACAACCGGTTGGCGGTCACGGGCACGCTGGGCTTTGAGAAAGCGGAAGTCACCGCGGGGGGAATTGCGCTCAACGAGGTCGACAGCCGCACGATGCAGAGCAAACACGTGCCGGGTTTGTACCTGGCGGGGGAAGTGCTCGATTTGGACGGACCCATCGGCGGCTACAATTTTCAGGCCGCCTTCAGCACAGGCTGGCTGGCCGGAGAGACCAAAGCATGAGTGCGGCGGAATCGGAGACTAATAGTCGGCGCACGCGCTCCGGGCGGATACTCATTCTGGTGGCCGCGCTGCTGTGGAGCTCCAGTGCGCTGTTCGCCAAAGCGCCGCTGTTCGACGACTGGCCGCGGGAAAGCCGCGGCATGGTGCTGGCGTTCTGGCGGGCGCTGTTCGCCGGCGCCCTGTTGGTGCCCGCCGTGCGGCAACCACGGTTGCGCTGGCGCATGCTGCCGATGGTCATCTGCTTCGCGCTGATGAATGCCACGTATCTCTCGGCGATGACACTTACGACGGCGGCTAACGCCATCTGGCTGCAGAGTACGGCCCCCTTGTGGATTTTTGTGGCCGGCGCGTGGATGGGGACGGACGCCTTCAACCGACGAGACCTCCCCCCCTTGCTCTGCGGGCTGCTCGGCGTGGGCTTGATCTTGTCCTTCGAGATCAACGGGCAAGCCCAGGCCGGAATTGCGTGCGGGTTGGCATCGGGACTGTGCTACGCAGGCGTGGTGCTCTCGATTCGCGCGCTGCGTAGCGAGAACGGCCCCTGGCTGGTGGCGATCAACCATTTGTTTGCGGCCGCCGCGTTGTTTCCCTTTTTGCTCTACGTCGGCATCTGGCCCTCGGGCCTGCAACTGGCGGTGCTGGCCGCGTTCGGCCTGTTTCAGATGGGGCTGCCGTATCTGTTGTTCGCCCGCGGTTTGCACAGCGTCAGCAGTCAAGAGGCGTCCTTGATCACGCTGCTGGAGCCGGTGCTCGTGCCCGTGTGGGCTTCTCTGGCATGGGGCGAGCAGCCCGCCTGGTGGACTCTGGCCGGCGCCGGACTGATCCTGACGGGCTTCGTGGTGCGCTACTCGCGGCGCGAACCTGGTGCATAGTCTGCTTGTCGGAGTAGCTTATGTACCTGCCCCCGCATTTCGAGAAGACCGATCTGACGACGCTCCACGATTTTATCGTGGAGCACAGCTTTGCCTTGCTGATCTCTCCGGATGGTCCGCAAACGCAAGCCAGTCATTTGCCCCTGCTCCTGGATCGCTATGCCGGCGAACGCGGCGAGTTGATCGGGCACATGGCGCGGGCCAACCCGCAATGGCAGCAAGCCGAGGACGCCACGGTGCTGGTGGTGTTCTCGGGACCGCACGCCTACATCTCTCCTTCGTGGTACGAAGCAGAGAATGTGGTGCCCACCTGGAACTACGCGGCGGTGCATGTCTATGGCCGCTTTGAGGCGATTCACGATCCCGTGGCTCTCACGGCCATCGTGCGGGCCTACGTGGACGAGTACGAGCGCGGCCGACCGGCGCCGTGGCAATTGGCCGGCTCGTACGAATTCGTCGACCGGCTGGTGCGGCAGATCGTGGGCTTTCGCATTCCCATCGAGCGGCTGGAGGGCAAATGGAAGCTCAGTCAGAACCATCCACCGGAGCGGCGGGAGAAAGTGATCTGCGCGTTAGAGCAACAAGGCGGCGAGCAATCGCAAGCCATGGCCGAGTTGATGCGAGAGACGTTGCACGCAGCGCAAGAAAAGAGACGTTAGCCAGAGGTCGTCCCGTAAGGATTTCCCAAAAAGGGATGTTTGATTCGACCCGTCCGGTCCGCGGTGCCGGGCGTCCCCGATGCGGCCGTGGCTAACGTCTACTGCTACAATACTAACACTTGCCGCGACCCTGCCTAGCTAAACATCTGTGTACACGCCCGCTGCAGGTCTTCACACGACCGCCAATCGGCGCTCCAGCAGAATTCGCACGCGATCGAGAACGCGGCTGACGGTGCGCTCGCTAATGTCGAGCTCCAGGGCGATCTCCGGCGGGGACCAGTGCTGTAACCGCAACTGCACAATCTGGCGATGCTTCTCGTCGCGGAAGCTGCTCAGGAGCTGCTCGACGGCCTCGACCAACAAGGCCGCCTCATCGGGCGCCGGCTCGTTGCCGGAATGCTGAAAGCCCACGGCGGAATCGTCTTCGCCTTCGAGATCGACCTCGCGATAGACGCTGCGTCGCGCGGCGTGAAAATACTCCGCCTGCGAAAGGCACTTATTCACGGTGATGCACACCAAGAGCCGCCACAGGGCGTTCCAATCGGTGGCGGTCAGCCGGCCATCACCCAGGCGAATAATCGCGCTCCGACAGACCGATTGCACCACATCTTCCGGATCGACCTTGCGCAACAGCAGCCGATCGAGCCGGCCGCGCGCCACATTGACCAGCCGATCTCCAAAGCGATTCACGATCTCGGTGGCCGCGTCGTTATCGCCGCAGCGCAGACGCTCGAGCAGGTCTGGCAGAGAAATTTCATCCGACATGACCGCAAACCCAACTCCAGGAGCGGAACGCGCAAGCACGCCCCCGATTATCGACCGGCCGCGCCAGGGGTGCAAGAGAGGATCGGTCAGACCACGGGCAGCCGCAGCGTCGACCACCCGCTCGCGGCTTAGCGGCAGCAACCGCTAAGCCGCAAGCGGGCCTCGATAAGTTAAGAACTGGTTCGTGCGTGCGGATTCGGCAAACTGTGACGCCTGACCCGCCGCTTCATTTTTCCGCTCGGTCCAGACGTGTTATTCTCCGTCGTGGGAACTTGCCGAAGTAATACCGGTGCCCCAAACTCTGGCAGGATGGAACGGTATGAGATTTCTCTTGGCAACCCTGGCGTGGCTCGCCCTGGCGAACCCAACTCTGGCCGGCGGCGATGAGCAGGGATGCTGCATGGGTTGCGGCCAGCATTGCTGTTTGAAGCCGGTCTGCCGGCTCGTCTGCGAGATGAACACCGTGATCGTACCCGTGTACGATTGCCGCTGCGAAGACTTCTGCACGCTGGGGCCTAGCCACAAATGCGGCGAAGTCTGCGAGCCAGCCGGTTGTGAAACTTCCCACAAGCGGACACTCTGGCAGCCGAGCTGCGGCAAAGTGCATCATCGCACGGTGCTGGTGAAGCAGGAATGCAAAAAAGACGTGCCCCACTACAGGTGCGTCGTGGAGTACGTCTGTCCGCGCTGCTGTGGCTGCGATGGTCGTCTCCCCTGCGATCAGGTTAGCCGTCTGTCTATCACAGCCACACATCTAACTTCTCAACGCGGGGCAATTGCACAACCGTCCGAAACTCGGTCTGTCCGCAGACTGTTCTGGCCAGCCTTGTTCGGCAAATAGCTAACCAGGGTGGCCAAGCCTAGGCCGTCGTGGGAGCAGTGCGCCATTCCTTTTTGGCAGCGGAGCAGTCTTTGTTTAGATGCACCTGATCGTCGATGGTCTCCACCCAGTCCATGGGGATGAAGTGATGCTGGCCATCGGAACTGCTGTTCTTGGTGAGCTTGATCGACCCGTTTTCGACGCGATCGACGGATCCCAGGCGATTGCCGCAGGATCCGACGACCTCCATATGTTCATGAATCTGCGTTGTGCTGGACATCTTCGTTCTCCTCGTGAGTCGTGATAAAGCTGCCGGGCGAGTCCCGACAACCCGAGTGGAAGAACGCAAATAGGATGCCGCACCTTTGCGGAAGACGCCCCAAATCGCCTATCCGGCGGAGGGCCATTCTGTTAGCCTCCTGGCCGCGTGCCGACCGCGATGGTCTGCCATTTGCG
>JBGTDH010000121.1:0-18463 GCA_041748435.1 Pirellulales bacterium | reverse complement strand
GGCTTGCTGCTTGATGGTTCCGCTGCCGGGTACGACCATCGCATGCACGCGATCCGCCACATGGTAGCCGCGCACTACGGCTGCGGCGGCCCGCAGATCCTCGATCCGGCTGTTGGTGCAGGAGCCGATGAACACCCGATCCAACGCCAGCGATTTCAGCGGCGTGCCGCCCGAGATGCCCATGTACTTCAGCGCACTCTCTGCACTCTTGCGGGCATTTTCGTTCGCCAGATTCGCCGGGTGGGGCGCGGCGCCGTCGATGGAGGCCACTTGCCCGGGATTCGTGCCCCACGTCACTTGCGGGGCAATGTCGGCGGCGCGGAAGACCTGCGTACGATCGTACGTTGCGCCGGCGTCGGTGGGCAGCAAACGCCAGCGAGCCACGGCGGCCTCGTAATCTTTCGGGGCAAACTCGCGGCCGCGAAGATACTCAAACGTCTTTTCGTCCGGCGCGATCATGCCGGCCTTAGCGCCCGCTTCAATCGACATGTTGCACACGGTCATCCGCTCTTCCATGCTCAGCCCTCGAATGGCTTCGCCCGTGTACTCGATGACATAGCCCGTGCCGCCATCGGTGCCGATCTGCCCGATGAGGTACAGAATCAAGTCCTTGGCGGTAACGCCGCGCGGCAGCCGGCCGTCGATCCGCATCTCGAATGTCTTGGGCTTGTACTGCAGCAGCGTTTGCGTGGCCAGCACGTGCTCGACTTCGCTGGTGCCAATGCCAAAAGCCAAAGCGCCGAACGCCCCGTGCGTGGCCGTGTGACTGTCTCCGCAAACGATCGTCAGCCCCGGCTGCGTCAGCCCTAACTCGGGACCGATGATATGCACGATGCCCTGCTGCGGGCTGTCCAGATCGTAAATGCGAATGCCGAACTCCCGGCAGTTGTTCCGCAGCGTGTCGATCTGCTGCTTGGAGATGGGGTCGGCAATCGGCAGCCGCCGGTCAGTGGTGGGCACATTATGATCCGGCGTGGCCACCGTGAACTCCGGCCGCCGCACCTTGCGCCCCGCCAGCCGCAAACCCTCGAAGGCCTGCGCGCTGGTCACCTCATGCACCAGGTGTAGATCGATATACAGGATGGTCTGCTTTCCCGGCTCGGCCGCCACGACTTGGGCGTCCCAAATCTTCTCGAACATGGTACGGGGAGCATGCGTGGCGGAATTCATGCGGAATCACCGGCAAATTGGCGAATAAGCGGAAGTTGAAACAGGCTTTCGAATTATACGCCAATTGTCGCCGCTCGCCGAGACCCCGCCCGCGCGGGCAAATCTGCCGCGAGTCGAACAGGGTTATCCCGCGATTTGCCGTGCTTCCGCTTGCAGAATGCCATGCACAATGGTGCGCATCTTGGGCTCGGCCAGTGCGGCGGTGGCCAGAATCTCGTGGATGACGGCCGGCTTCAGGCAATCCGGCAGGCACATGTCGGTTACGGCCGACAGGCCCAGCGAACGCATCCCGCAATGCACGGCTACCAGCACCTCGGGCACGGTTGACATGCCCACCACATCAGCCCCAAGGATGCGCAAGAAGCGGTACTCGGCCCGCGTCTCCAAGTTCGGCCCGGTGACCGCCACATACACGCCCCGATGTGCCGCAAAGTTTTCGCGGCGGGCAATCTCCAGCGCCCGCTCGATCAGCACCGGATCGTACGGCTGGCTCATGTCCGGGAAGCGCGGGCCGAGCGCGTCGTCGTTCACGCCAATCAGCGGGTTGCCGCCCATCAGGTTGATATGGTCGTCGATGACCATAATATCCCCGGCGCGATAATTCGGGTTCAGCCCGCCACAGGCATTCGACACGATGAGCAGGTTCGCCCCCAGCGCCTTCATCACGCGCACCGGAAACGTGATGCGCTGATGCGGGTAGCCTTCGTAGGCGTGGAACCGTCCTTCCATGGCCAGCACCGGCACGCCGTCGAGCAGGCCGCATACCAGACGGCCGGCATGGCTCACTGCGGTCGAGCGTGGGAAATGAGGAATCGCCTCGTACTCAAGTTTGGCCTCCGCGGCGATTTCTTCGGCCAGGCTGCCCAGGCCGGTGCCCAGAATGATGCCGGCGTGCGGCACGCGCGGCCAGCGGCTGCGAATGAAGTCCGCCGCCTCGCGAATCTGCGGAGCCAGACCAAGCATGAAGAGTTCCTCAGCCGATGATGCCGAACTCGCGCAGCATTTCCAGATACTCCGGCTCGGTCCGGAGGCTCTCCAAATCGCGGTCGGATTCGAGGTAGTCGATATCGGTGTAGCCGCGACGCAGCGCCTTACGCAGAGAAGCGATGGCGTCCGGCGTGTAGCCCAACAAGGCCAGACTACACGCCAGGTTGTAGTGGGCCACGCCGTCCTGGGGCGCCAACTGCACCAGCCGCTGGTCGACCTGTAAGGCCCGCGCGTGCAATCCCTTGCGGGATAAGAGTTGCCCCTGACAGCGCAGCACATCCAGGTATTCCGGCTGCCGCTGCAAAACGCTATCGAAGAATTCGATGTCAAAATCGAGCTGACTCTGCTCCCGAAAACCGGTCAGCAATATTTGTGGGATCCCGCTGCCCGCATTCGACCCGGGTAGTTCATTCGCTAAAGACATCAAAAGTCCTCCGCAGGCGGGCGTGAATTGTCGGTTGGAGCGAGCTATTCCGCTTCTTCGAGATCGGCCTCTTCGTCATCTTCGCCAATCTCGATTTCTTCGTCACCGTCCGAATCAGCGTCGCCGTCCAAATCCGAGTCTCCGTGCTCATCGCCATATTCATCGTCCAGGTCTTCCTCGAAATCGTCGTCGAAGTCGTCATCGAAGTCGTCGTCGTCAAATTCGTCTTCCTCCTCCTCGGCGCTTGCCGCATCGAGAGCCTTAACGCTCGCTGCATGGAGAGAAAGTGCCACTTTCCGCCACAAGGGATCGGCGGGCCTGGCCCCCGGAAAGTCAAAGGGAAAGCGTTCGACGAGCAGCATTTCGATCTTGAAAACCTTAGGCCGAAGGGAAGATCCCCGCCACGAGAGATCACAAGCCTCAATTGTTCGGACCCTGCCCGGTTTGTCAAGGAACGGCAACGATTCACTCTATCGTCGCCGAGGTGGAAGGCCCGCGGCAGTTGCGTTACGTTGACCCCTTGGCTCCAGGTACGTAAGATTACGCTCATGAGGACGATGCGAGCACTGGTGCCGGCGATCACGCTGATTGCAGTCGCAACCAATTCGGTTGTGGCCGCGAGTGTGCCGTGCTGTTGCCTGAAACCGTCCGAGGTCCAGCGAGCTTGCTGCCGCTTGACCGAGCCGCATGCAGCGTCGGAAACGCCGCCCCAACGCCAATGCTGCGCTCAGAAACGCGAGGGAACGACCTTTGTCCAACAGGAATCTTGCTGTTGCGTCAAAGCGCCCCCTGCATCCGCGGAGAATGGCAAGTCTCTAGTCGAGCGGACTCAACGGCCAGCATTTGCCCTGCCCTATGCGGCCGATCGGCCTCTTTTGACCGCCTTCAAGGGTGGCTCGAAAGATCTCCAGACTTGCCTTAGACCCTCGGGTCCAGCACTTCTGGCTTTCTACTGCACCTGGTTGAAATGAACCGGCGATGGCGATGATCGCCCATCGTTTCGTTCTTTCAATCATTCTCAGTAGGAGTTCTATTCATGAAGCGACTTACTTTTCTTGCGCTGTTCCTTGCATCGGCAACAGGGCTGACCTTTGCACTAGCCAACCCAAGTGCCACGGCCAGTGCGAAGTCCGGCTGCTGCTGTGTCGATTGCAAATGCCCCGACTGCAACGGGGAGTTCTGCACGTGCGACGTCTGCCACTGCGCTAGCTGCGCATGTGCAGACTAGATTCTGGAGACCGTAGAGGGGGCATCCCGAGGGATGCCCCCTCCTTTTTGCAGATCGCGCCGCGATTGACCAAATTTCCCTTCCTGGCTAAGGTACGCGCGCAGGTTTGGGCTAGCACATGGTCCCGATCCCGGGCGTTTGTATGTCTACGGCCCTCAAGGAAGCCAGGAAACTCAGCACGCCGCCGCTGGGCGTTTTGCCCGCGCGGATGCGGTTGCTGTTCATCACCACGCCGCTGCGCACCGGCGGCTGGCTGGCCGAAGCGTTTGCCTCCGACAGCGCCTCCGAGGTGGTCTTGGAAGAAGCCGTCGGGGTTTCCGAGGGGCTGACTCGCCTGCGCGATGAAGTGTTCGATGCCGTGCTGCTCAGCCACGAGCCCGGGGAGTTGGACGCCCTGGAGTTTGTGGAAGGGCTACGGGCCGGCGGCTCCAACGAACCGATGATCGTCCTTGGATCGCAGAGCGAGCAGGAGCTGGCGGCCCTGTGCTTTGAAGTGAATGCCGATGGATACGCCTGCGCCAACACCACCACCACGCGCACGCTGATCTGGACCGTGGCCCGCGCCATCGAGCGGCATCGGTTGATGCGGGCCAACCAGCGATTCGAGCAGGCGCAACGCCAGCGGTTGCATCAGGAGCATGAGGAAGCGCAGCGACTACTCGAGCAGCAGCGTCACTTGATTCAGGAACTGGAAGACTTGCACCGCGCGGAACTCCCGGCGCCTGTCAACAAAGAAGAGGAAGCCACACTTGGCGAACGGGGTCGCCCGCCCCAAGGGACGACGGTGGCACTTCCCGAGCCTCTCGTGCATCACTACCGGGAACTGTTGCGCACCTACGTGATCATGGGATCGGGCAACCTGGGGGAAGAGCTGCGGATGCTGTGCGAGTTGCTGGTGACGGCGCACGTCTCCGCGACGCAGGCCATGCAACTGCATCTCACGGCGCTGGAGGACTTGCTGCAAGGACTGGGCAGCCGCAGCACGCGGCACGTCCTGACGCGGGCCGATCTGCTGGTATTGGAGGTCATGGTCAATCTGACGGAAGGCTATCGGCAGCGGTATCTACGCCGCGTCGATCCGCCGCGTCAACAATTGCTGCCGGGCTTCGATGTTGCAGTGCTTCCAGCGGCACAGCCCCCGGCATGAGTGACCGCGAAGCCACCATCGAAGAGCTGCGCGAGCTGGTGCGGCAGTTCGTGCGCCAGCGCGATTGGGAGCAGTTCCATACGCCCAAGAATCTGGCAATGTCGATCGCCATTGAGGCGGCCGAGTTGATGGAGCATTTCCAATGGCTCACGCCCGAGCAATCGCTAGCGATCGCCGCGGATCGCCAGAAACAAGCCGCGGTCGGCGAAGAGCTGGCCGACGTGCTGTGCTACGCCTTGGCCCTGGCAAATGCGTTGGGGCTGGACATCCAGACGATCGTGCGAGCCAAGATGATTAAGAACGCGGCCAAATATCCCGCCGACGCATTTCGCGGCCGCTACGGCCCCGACGATCCTGCGACCGGGCATCCGACTGCATGATACAACCGCGCGTTCGGACGTCTTGCGCTTCCGGCGAGACCGAGCGGCGCGAGCGGCTACGACTCGAAATCTCCTAACCGGTGGATCAGAATGCGAGCAAAGCAGATTACTCTGTTTGGAATTGGCAGATTGAGGAGTTGAATCGTCGCCGGGCCTATCTCGCCGCAAACCCCAACGCGGGCCTTTCTTGGGAAGAAGCAGAACTAAGGATTCGCGGCCAACATGACTAGGCGGATTATCGTCCATCCGGCCGCGGCCTACGACGCGGCACAGGCCTATGCCTGGTACGAGCAGCGCTCCGAGGGATTAAGGGAAAGATTCCTTCGGGGCGGTCCGCGAGCGAGTTGAGTCGATCCGTCAAAGTCCCGATCGCTTCGAGTTAGTGCGCGGTCCGTATCGACGCGGGCTTGTCAACGGTTTCCCCTACGCGGTGTTTTTTGAAGAGCAGGATGACGCCGTCATTATTCACTCCGTGTTCCACTGCTCGCAGGATCCAGCAAAACTGACCGAACGACTTGCCTAGCGCGTCTGAGTGAGTCATTGGCATCAGCGGTTCGAGCATGTGGCCGAGACGCGTGACTGGCGCGTTTTTGATTTCTTCGATGACCGCGCCCGGTAATCGGTGGCGGTTATCGGAGGGCGTGATATATCTGGGGCATGAGCACCTTGCCACCTGTTGCCGAGATGGAGCAGGCGTACCTCCACCGGGACGCCGCTTACGATGGCATCTTCTTCGTCGGCGTCCGCACAACCGGGGTCTTCTGTCGCCCGACGTGCCCGGCCCGCAGCCCGTTGCCTAAGAATGTTGAGTACTTTCCGTCCGTCGCCGCGGCACTCTTTGGGGGCTATCGGCCGTGCAAGCGTTGCCGCCCGATGGCTGCCGTCAACCAGCCGGATTGGGCTGCTTGCCTGATGGCCGAGGTCGAGGAAAACTCCTCGGTGCGGATCACGGACACCGACCTGCGAGTTCGGGGCATCGACCCCGCGACCGTTCGCCGTCACTTCTTGCGTCACTACGGCATGACGTTTCAGGCGTACACCCGAGCCCGCCGGCTTGCAAGTGCTTTCACCGGCATCCGCAACGGCGACACGCTGGACGGCGCGGCCTTCGACAGCGGCTACGAATCCCCCAGCGGTTTTCGAGAGGCCTTTGGACAAACTTTCGGCTGCACGCCGGGCGACTGCCGCGATCGCCGCTGCGTGTTCCTGGCCTGGTTGCCAAGTCCGCTTGGTCCGCCCGTGGCCGGGGCAACCGATGAGGGCTTGTGCTTGCTGGAGTTCACCGATCGGCGCATGCTGGAGGCCCAGGTCGAGACGCTTCGCAGGCTGTTTCGCGTGCCCATCGTTCCCGGCTCGAACGCGCATTTGGAGCGGCTGCAGGGAGAGCTCGCCGGCTACTTCGCGGGCACCGTAAGGGATTTCTCCGTCCCACTGGTGTATCCTGGCACACCGTTCCAGCGGCGCGTGTGGGAGCAGTTGTTGCTCGTTCCCTACGGCAAGACTCGTTCGTACCAGGAGTTGGCTTCCACCGTCGGCGACCCCGCGGCGGTGCGTGCGGTCGGCCGAGCGAACGGCCTCAACCGGATGGCCATCCTCATCCCCTGCCACCGCATCGTCAACAAGAACGGAGATCTCGGCGGCTATGGAGGCGGACTTCGCCAAAAGCAATACCTGCTCAACTTGGAGCAAGTCGGGATCGAACCGCGTCTCCCTCTCCCCGGCTCTGCGGGGAGAGGGCCGGGGTGAGGGGCTTTCTGGTCCGACGGCCTGAACCTACTTGTCTTTGCGCTTCCAGCGCTGCTTGGCGGCGATCTTTTCATCGGGCCGAGCGCCGGGCGCCGGGCCGAGATCTTCGCCGGTCAGCTTTTTCAAGGACTCGCGCGCGGCCTGGCTGACCCGATCCGATTTGTCCAGCAGCTCGACCAGGCCACTGGTCAGCGCGGTCGACTTTTCGGCGGCGGCCTTCGCGGCGGCAAGTTGCGTTTCCTCATCGCTGCTGCCGAGCTTACTCAACAGGACATTTTCTTCGAGGCTCTTGAATCGATCGACCAACGCCTGCCGGGCGTACTCCTGTGCGCCGCCGGTCGTGAGTCGAATGGCTTGCACTAAGCCTTCGCTGTAGGGCTTGCCTTTCTGGTCGCGCAGGCGATCAATCACCAGACGCTGGCTGCGCTCGCTGGGAAAGTCGTTCAGTTGCTCCAACAGCACGCGGATCTCGTCGTCTGTCTCGGGATCGCTGGACGCGGCCTGCTGCACGCGATTCTGGATGTCCTTCAGATCTTCTTGCGTCAGCAGCGTCGTTCCCGGTCCACCCAGTCCGCGCGGAGTGTTGCCGGGCTTGTCTTCCAACTGGTCAATTCGCTTGAGTGCCTCGTGCGCCAGTTGAGACACACGCGTGCCGGGGGCAATCTGCATGGCGAACAAGTAATAATCCTTCGCGGCCTCGTAGTTCCGGGATTTCTCGGAGCTTGTGCCGCTGTCGTACAGCTTCTTGGCCATTTTCTCCCGCTCCTCGGGACTCAGATCGTACGCCCGATTGAACTGCTCCTCCAGGCGATCGCGCCGCAACTCGGTCGTGTTGGCTTGTGCCTGCGCCTTCAGATCGGCCATCGCCGCGATGCGGACCTTGGTCTTGGCAATGCGGATTTCCCGCGCCCGCTGCCTCGCAAACGCCACTTCCGCCGCCGAAGGGCGATAGAAGCTGAAATCCGGCCGCGAGAACGAGTACCCGCTCATCGAGTTGCAAGCGGCCCACAACGCGCCAGCCCCCGCCACGAAAAGCGAGGCCAGCGCAGCAACCAACATCAGGCGTTTCATAGCGTTCACCAGTCAACAGCTGCCGGGGGAACCCCACCAAGGGAGTGCCATCATTATCATTAGAATCCAACGAACCAGTTGGCGTCAAGCTGCGTATCAGGCTTGCGGGACTGGGGTCGCTTCGTAAGATTGAGACCGCCATAGTTCGCTCGTTCTCCGGGTTCAACGCATGCTGCTGCTCAAGGATATCAAGAAGACCTTTCGCGAGCCCGATGGCAGCCCGCTACCGATTCTGAACATCGCGGAATTCAAGGCGGCAGCCGGCGAACAGTTGGTCCTGCAAGGCCAGAGCGGCTCGGGCAAGACGACGCTGCTGCACATCATCGCCGGCATCGGGCGTCCGGACAGCGGCATGGTGCAGATCGATGGTCTCGATATTACGCGCCTGCCGGAAGCGGCGCGGGATCGTTTCCGGGCGGACAAGCTGGGCTACGTGTTCCAGACCTTCAACCTGCTCGCGCCGTTCAGCGCCCTGGAGAATGTCATGCTGGGCATGGCCTTCGCGCGCGGCGGAGCCGATGCCGCACGCGCACGTTCCCTGCTGGAGCGTGTCGGCTTGGGACATCGATTGACGCACAAGCCCGCCATGCTCTCGGTGGGCGAACAGCAGCGCGTGGCCGTAGCGAGGGCTTTGGCAAATCGGCCCAAGGTGCTGCTGGCAGACGAGCCGACCGCGAATGTCGATGCCGGTCATCAGCAGCAGATTATTGATCTGCTGCGGGACACCTGCCGTGAAGAGCGTGTGACCCTCCTCATTGTTACGCATTCGCCCGAGGTCGCCCGCCAGTTCGAGCGCGTCGTGAAGTTGGAAGAGTTGAATCGCGCCGTCGCCTGAGAGAGCCGTTCCCAATGAGCTTATTCAAAATTGCCTGGCGCAGTATTCAGGAACGGACCTTGTCCTCGATCATGACGGGGCTTTCCATGGCGCTGGGCGTGGCGCTGGTGATTGCCGTGCTCGTGTTTCAAGGCGTGATCGGAACGAGCTTCAATCGCGCGGCGGAAGGCTACGACATCATCATCGGCGCCAAAGGGGGCCGGCTGGAGCTCGTGCTCAACACCGTGTTTCATTTGGGCCAACCCATCGAGAATATCCCGTGGGATTTCTACAAGGAGTTCACGATTGAGGGGCCTACCGGCGCCAAACGCCCGGGGAAATACGCCAGCGGGGTGGATGTGGCGGTGCCGTACTGCCTGGGCGACAATTTCAAAGGCTTCCGCGTCGTCGGCACCACGCCGGCGTTGTTCGATGAGCTGGGCTACGGCATCAATGATCAGGGCCGCCCGATACCCTATCGCTTCACCGCCGGTCAGTCGTTTTCGCCGGACGATTATTTCGGCGCCGTGGTCGGCAACGTGGTGGCCTACAAAGCCGGGCTGCGCGTGGGAGATGCCATCGAGCCGACGCACGGCGTGAACACCGAAGAGGGACAGGGGCACAAGCACGATCCGTTCATCGTCCGCGGCATTCTGGCGCCCAATGGCACGCCCAACGATCGGGCCGTGTTCGTCAACATGGAAGGCTTCTTCTTGTTGGAGGGGCATGCCAAAGAGCATGAGGGAGCGGCAGGCGCCAAGCCAGGCAAGGATGCACATGCCGGTCACGATCATTCCGGCCACGACCATGCCCACGGACATCATCACGATCCTCTGCCGGAAGATCAGCGCGAGGTGACTGCAATCTTGATGCGCTCGAGCAGCCCGACCGTGGGCCTCACGCTGCCGCGCTCGATCAACAAAGGCAGCATTGCGCAGGCCGTCATGCCGATTGCCGAGATTCAGAAACTATTCGATGGCCTGATCGGTAATTTGCAGCTCATCCTACTGGCACTCTCCGCACTGATCGTGTTCGTGGCCGGCATCGGCATCATGGTGAGCATCTACAACTCCATGAGCGAGCGGCGTCGCGAGATCGCCATCATGCGGGCACTAGGCGCCGGACGCAGCACCATTGGAGCTTTGATCCTGCTGGAATCGGTGCTGCTCTCCGTCCTCGGCGGTCTGGCGGGCTTTCTGCTGGGGCATGGCCTGATCGGGCTGCTCAGCCCCCTCATCGCGGCCCAGACCGGCGTGCCGATCGGTTTGTTTCAGTTCGTGCTGCCCGAGCTGTTCTTGATTCCGGGCCTCATCCTCCTGGCCGCGCTGGCCGGCTACATTCCCGCGCTGTCTGCCTACCGCACCGACGTGGCCAAGGCCCTCACCGCATCGCCGTAGCCGGCCGGTGGGCATGACGTGAATTCCATTTGCAACGATTGCATCGACCGCGCGCGGCTACGCGTGCCGTCTCCGTCGGCTGACACCCGAGTGAGCTAGATTAGAGTGGTCGGCGACTGGGCAGGCGTCTTACCGCGGGGACGTGGCGTGTTCTCATATCTGGCGATTGCGCTCGTGGTGAACGCCCTGCTAGGCTGCGCCCTGGCGACGCTCTGGTCGCGCCGCAGACCGAGCAATTCGCATTTGTCTGCGCCGGCAATGGCAGAACCGTCGCCGGCTCTGGACTGCACCGCCGAGCTCCAACCAGCGCCTAACATGCTCGAGGGGCAAAGTGCCCCTCCGCCCCCGCCCGACGAAGTTCCCCAGGCTTGGCTGGAGATGCTCGGAGAAGGCCTGCAACCTCAAAGCCTGCGGGAAGCAGCGGCACAGGTCGTGCGATTGAACGTGAACCGCTATCGAGCGGAGCTGTTGCGCATCGATTGCACACTACGATCCGAGGGACCGCGAATCTCGTCAGCTTTGCTGGAGTGCTTGACGACGGACCTGCGCCAGGCCAATCAAGACTGGCTGGCCGCGCAGTCCACCACGCTCGGGCATTTGCAATTGGGCGATTTGAGGGAGGAGGTCTTTATCCGTCTTCGAGCGGCACTCGTGGAACAAGCGAGTCGCCTGCGCGCCGTGGATTTCGATTCGTCCAAGCTGCTGGCCCAGATTGGCAAGCTGCTCGACGGTTGCCATCACTTGCGCGATCTCACCCACGAGGCGCTGGTGGCCACGCTACGGCAGGAATCGCGGCTCGACGCGTTGAAGCCGGCGCTGCAGATCGATCCACTCACGACGTTGCGCAGCCGGCCGGCCATCGAGATGCTGCTCGAAGGCTGGTGGCGGGCCGATCCGGACCGCCGCCGGGTGGCCAGCGTCGCACTGATTGATCTCGATCGCTTGTCCGACATCAACCGGCAGTACGGGTACGCGGTGGGCGACCGCCTGATTGGCGCCTTGGCGAGATTGACACTTGAAGCAATCCGCCGCAACCGGGGTTACGATGTGGCCAGCCGATTTAGCGGACAACAGTTTCTTGTGTTCCTGGGCGATACGGGGCCGCATGGGGCAACTACTGCCATGGAGCGGCTGCGGCAAACCATTCAGGCCGCCACTGTCTTCGCCGAGGGGCAAGCCATCGCCGTTAGCGTGAGTTGCAGTGTGACGGAGATCTGGCCCACAGACACCGCCGTTTCGCTCTTGCAGCGAATTCAAGTCACGCTCGCCACCGCCAAGGCCGCGGGGGGGAATCAGACGGCACAACACGAAGGCCTCGCGCCGGCCGGGGTCACGCCCCCTACCTTCAGTGTTGTCTTGCACACGTTAAGGTTGGATGGCGATGCGGCACAATACATGGGCGCGTAGTTGGAAGCTGTTGCTTAAAGCGCATCAGAATCCTTCGCTTGCGCTTAAAACAAGGCGGCCGGCACATTGCCGACCGCCTTGCGTGAGACACCCCAAACCACACGCTGGGGTATCTACTTCTCGCTTCTGATCACTACGTAACGCGAGCCCTCGGGCGTGCGAACCAACAGCAGCACGCCCTCGTGCATGCTCTTGGCGTCCATCGCCGCCTGGAACTCTTCGACATTCTTCACCGGCTTGCGATTCACTTGCACAATGGCCATCGAAGTCGTGAGGCCGAGCGCATCGGCCGGGCTGCCGTCTTCGACGTGGGTGATCACGACGCCTTCGGTGCTCTTCAATCCAAGCTGACGGGCCACGTCACGATCCAGGTCGGCCACTTCCAGGCCCAGGCCGTCGAACGTGTGGCCCTCGGGGGCCGACTCTTTGACGTTGGCCTTGGCACGCGCCACTCCGAAGTCGGACGGTTGAGGGCGTCCCGTCATCGTGAGCGTCTGCGGCTTGCCGTCGCGCACGATGGCCAGCTTCTCACGGCTGCCTTCGGGCATGCGCTCCACCAGGTTTTGCAACTCGCGGGGACCATGCACCTTGTGGTTGCCGAACGCGACGATCACATCGCCCATCTTCACGCCGGCTTCCTCAGCCGGAGAGTTGGGGAAGACTTGCGTGACGACCACGCCCTCGGTGGCATTGACGCCAAACTGGTTGGCCAGGTCTTGCGTCACCGGCTGGATGGCTACGCCCAGGTAAGCGCGCTGCACGCTGCCCTTATCGGCAAGCTGGTAGGCCACCCACTGCGCGGTGTCGATCGGAATGGCAAAGCCCACGCCCTGATAGCCGCCGGACTGCGTGGAGATGGCCGTGTTGATGCCGACCACTTCGCCGTCCAGGTTCACCAGCGGGCCGCCGGAGTTGCCAGGGTTGATAGCGGCATCGGTCTGCAAGAACGTGCCGCGATCGGTGATCGACAGACCACGATCCTTAGCGCTGATGATGCCGGCTGTGACGGTGTTTTGCAGGCCAAAGGGCTGACCCAGGGCCAGCACCCAATCGCCGATCTGCATCTCGGACGACTTGGCCAGTCGAGCCGCCTTGAGGCCCTTCACGCCTTCGATCCGCACGATGGCGATATCGGTCGAAGGATCCGTCTTCACTTCCTTGGCGACGAACTCACGGCCGTCGTGCAGGCGCACGGTGACTTTGCCTCCACCGGTGACCACGTGGTTATTCGTGAGAATCAGCCCCTCGGCATCGATAATCACGCCGGATCCCGATCCCGAGCCGCCGCCGTGACCCTCCGGCTGGGAAGGCATGTCGGGCATGTTGCGGAAGAACCGCCGCAGTTGCGGATCGTTGAGCATGCCGCCGAACGGCGAGTCTTCGCCGAAAGGATTCTGTTGCTCAGCGGCCGGCATGCGGCTGCGCGGATTCGCTCTTACCACAGGCATTTCGTGCCGGATGGCAACCACCGAAGGCAGCACATCGGCCGCGGCGTTGCGAAAAGACTCGGACAGCATTTGTGCATGCTGTTTCTCGACCGTGGGCGTCTTGGCAGCCTCATTGGCAGCCTGAATGGGCAAGTTGCCGGCGGCTAAAGCGCCCCCCAGCACCGCCACGGCCACGCCTCCGACCCAGGTGCGGGGATTCTTGATGGTGCGAACACAAGCGTCTCTCATAATTCGAACTCCTATGTGGTTGTGAGTGGCTCTCTCAGTTGGTTGCCGTTCGCACAGGTGTCTTGCCCGGAAACGCGGATTATTCCGGCGAAATGGATTGCAAGGCCGGAAACCGCAATGAGAGGCGCGCGGCCCAACGTTCACACGCCGTGGTGCATCTGTTTCTATTACGCGACGCGCTGCTCGGCGGTTCGTGTGCCAGCAGGCACATTCGTAAGCTAGTCTTCTTTCAGCGACGTGTAGCGTTGGCGCAACACGCGTGTTGCGCGGCGGACAACGCCGCGAAACCGCAAGCGCGGCGCTGCATGTAGCGGCGACAGATCCCTGAATCCTGACGCCTGACCGACCTGCCCCCAAGCCCCGACGGAACAATGGCTAAGACGATGAACTTCCCGGGCCGCGCGAACGAGAAATCGGCCGATGCGGAGTTCGAGGAACTCAAGCGAAAAATTCACGGCAAGCTGGTCGATAAGCTCGATCTGACCCGCGTGGGCGAACTGGAAGGCGACGTGCTGCGCCGCGAAATTCGTCTGGTGGTCGAGCATCTGTGCGACACGGAAGACACGCTGCTCAATCGCCAAGAGCGCGAGCGGCTGATCGACGAAGTGCTGGACGAAACATTCGGCCTGGGACCCTTGGAGTTGTTGCTTAAAGACCCCACAATCTGCGACATCCTGATCAACGGGCCCAAGCACGTTTATGTCGAACGCCGCGGCAAGATGGAACGCACGCAGGTGACGTTCCGCGACAATGCGCACCTGATGCAGATCATCGATCGCATTGTGAGCAAGGTGGGCCGCCGGGTGGATGAAGTCTGCCCCATGGTGGATGCCCGTTTGACGGATGGCAGCCGCGTGAACGCGATCATTCCGCCGCTGGCGTTGGATGGCGCGGCGGTTTCCATTCGCCGCTTCGGCTCGAATCCGTTGAAGCTGGAAGACCTGCTCAACTACAAGGCCTTCACGCCCGAGATGGTGATGCTGCTGGAAGGGGCCATCAAAGCCCGGTTGAACATCATCATCTCCGGCGGCACGGGCTCCGGTAAAACGACGCTGCTGAACACGCTCTCCAGCTTCATTCCCAACACGGACCGCATTATCACGATTGAAGACGCGGCCGAGTTGCAGCTCCAGCAAGAGCACGTGGTGCGCTTGGAGACGCGACCGCCGAATATCGAAGGCAAAGGCGCCATCACGGCCACCGACCTGGTGAAGAATGCCCTGCGTATGCGGCCCGAGCGCATCATCATCGGCGAATGCCGCGGCGCCGAGACCCTGGACATGTTGCAAGCCATGAACACCGGCCACGCCGGCTCGCTCACCACCTTGCACGCCAATACGCCGCGCGATGCCATCGCCCGTATCGAAACGATGATCACCATGAGCGGCGCCGAGATGCCGCTCAAGGCCTTGCGTCAACAGATCTCCAGCGCCGTCGATCTGATTATTCAGGCCAACCGCCTGCAAGGCGGAGGGCGAAAAATCACTCACATCACGGAAGTGGTGGGCATGGAGCAGGAGACGATCATCATGCAAGACATTTACGCCTACAAGAAGGTGGGCATCGATGAGAGTGGCCGCGCGTATGGCCGCTTCGAGGCCACGGGCGTGCGTCCCACGTTCATGGACCGCCTGGAGTCTGCCGGCGTTCGGCTCCCGGCCAGCGCCTTCCGCCAACGCGTGATGCTGGAGGATTAATGACACCCTTGATGATCTCCATCGCCGCGTTCATGGGCGTCGCCGCACTGGTTGGCGGCGTGGCCCTGCTCTTGCGCGGCCCCGAAGCCTCCAAGCTGGAAGACCGCCTCGATCTGCTGGCGGGCCACAAGCATCCCCCTTCCAAGGATCCTCTGAAGGAGAGCCTGCTCGCGCATTTGGACGCGCCGAACTATTTCGAGAATCTCGTCCAGAAGATCAGCCGGCTTTCCATTCTGTTCGAGCAGGCCGATACGAAGCTTACGCCCGCGAAGTTCTTTGCCGTCTCCGCGGGTTTAGCGGTAGGCGGGGCTGCGGTGCCGGTGGTGACGGGCATTCCCATCGCCGTGGCGCCGGTTCTCGGCATCTGCATGGGAACTCTGCCGCTGTTGTGGCTGATGATGCGCCGCAAGAGGCGCTTCAAGAGGTTTGCCGCCCAATTGCCCGATGCCTTGGAGTTAATCTCCCGCGCCTTGCGGGCAGGCCACAGTCTGGCGGCCGGCATGGACCTGGTGCGGGAAGAGATGTCCGCGCCCATCAGCATTGAGTTCGGGCGCGTATTCGAAGAGCAAAACCTGGGCATTCCGCTGGACGAAGCCTTGCGGAACATGATTGAGCGCATCCCGAACCTGGATCTGAAGTTCTTCGTCACCGCCGTTGTGTTGCAACGTCAGACGGGCGGCGATCTGGCGGAGATTCTGGACAAGATCGGCTACCTCATTCGCGAACGATTCAAGATTTGGGGACAGGTCCAGGCCCTCACCGGCGAAGGCCGCCTTTCCGGCATTGTGCTCTTGGCACTGCCGCCGCTGCTGTTTCTGGCCGTGTATTACTTGAACGCCGATTACGTGATGGTGCTGTTCACCGATCCGATGGGCATGAAGATGCTCGCCGTGGCCGTGTTCCTGCAGTTCCTCGGTGCGCTTGTGATTAAGAAAATCGTCAATATCAAAGTTTAGTCAGCGGGGTCGGGGAGAAACGGGACTGGGGGCTAGGGATTAGGGACTGTGGTCCCTTCCCCAGCCTCTCGTCCCCAGCCCCAAGCCCCTTGTCTTTAGCCCCTAGTTCCCATGCTCATTGCATTGACTGCTGAATCTTTCGTGCCGTTCGCCATCTTCGGGCTGTTCGCCGCCGCTGCGTGGTGGCTTCTGGAATACTTCGCGGCCGACAAGTCCCGCACCGCCGAGCGTTTGGACGAATTGAAAGATCCTTCGCTACGTCGTCGCAATCAGGATCTTGGCTCCAAGAAGGCCGATGCGGTGAGCCGCGTGCTGGAGAAGGCCAGTCAGGCGGCCAAACCTCTCGCGCCCAAGAACGAGTACGAGGCCAACAAGGTCAAGGCGCGACTGGCTAGCGCCGGCTTCCGCGGAGATGCCCATGCCAGCGCGTTCCTGGGCCTGAAGTTCGTGCTGCTGAGCATCGGCTTCGTGGTCACCGGAGGCACCACGCTGCTCACGATGGGAATCACGCGCAACACCCTGGTCTACACCGTAGGCGTGACCGGATTTCTGTTCTATTTTCCTGACCTCGTGCTGTGGTTTCTCATCAGGGCACGCAAGCAATCCATCTTCCTGGGCTTGCCCGATGCGCTCGATCTGCTCGTGGTATGCGTCGAGGCCGGCTTGGGGCTCGATCATGCCATGCGGAAGGTGAGCGAGGAGATGAAAACCTCCTGCGGCGTGATCAGCGAGGAGTTCCAGCTCTCGAACTTCCAGCTTCAGATGGGCATGCCGCGCTGCGAGGTGCTGCACGAACTAGGCGCCCGCACGGGTGTTGACGATCTTCGCTCCCTGGCGGCCATCTTGATTCAGGCCGATAAGTTCGGCTCCAGCATCGCTCAGGCCCTGCGCGTGCAGAGCGATTCGATGCGCACCAAGCGGCGGCAACTGGCCGAGGAGAAAGCGGCCAAGACGGCCGTGAAGCTGATCTTTCCGCTGGTGCTGTTTATCTTCCCCGGCATTTTCGTGGTATTGGTCGGTCCCGCCGCCATCACCATCGTCCGCGACATGTTCCCGATGATGAGCGGCTAATATTGGTAAAGGCCACGCCAGAGTGATATCCGCTGACGTGGCACCGCCAGCCTGCCTGGTCGGAGCGGTGTTTGGACGGCCCTGACGGATCGTGGTACAATCAGTTCCATGAGTACCGTCAGCTATCTCGATCGGTTTCTGGAACCGGTTACCGAGTCGTTAACGCCGGAGCTAGCACGCACGTTCGTCGAGCTGCGAGCTGACGACGAGTTGCAGGCGGAGATTGACGTGCTACGGCAAAAAGCGAATCTCGGCACGCTTACGCTGGAGGAGGAGGGCGCCTATAGGGACTTCGTGGAGGCCATCGACGTAATTTCCATCCTTCAGTCGAAGGCCCGCCGATTCCTCGCGAACCACTCGGCACAGCATGCGCGCCGCCACGCGTGACGTTGTCCGGCGGCGAGCCGGCAACCGATGCGAGTATTGCCACATGCCGCAGGAAGCGACGCCGTTTATGTCCTTCCATGTCGAGCACATTATCGCCAGGCAACACCTGGACGAAGGCGAGGTTGATCCCTCCGGGCTGGCCTACGCGTGCGACCGATGCAACGCGTTTAAAGGGACAAATCTGTCGAGCATTGATCCAGAGAGCGGTGGCAGAGTCGACGTGTTCAACCCCCGCACCGATGCATGGCACGAGAACTTCGCGGCCTCCGGCGCAATCATTGTCGGATTATCGGCGGTCGGCCGAGCGACGGTGCGGTTGCTTCACATGAACGACGCCCGCCGTGTGGAACTCCGCCTGCAGTGGCTGATGGAAGGTGGCAGTTTTTAGCGTGCTTCGGTCCGGCCAGGCCTCGCGGATCACCAGGTTGTCTGCCAGAATCTCCGCCTGCTGATCGGCCACTTCGCTGCGATGTTCCACCTGTTGCCGCCGCGTTTCTGTGAACGGCAGTGCGTCCTAAACCTGCCAAGTGCTTGCCTGATTCCGCTGGGACCATCATTATGGCGGCTGCCCGGCGGACTTCTTCGACGGACAGCGTGCGCGTTGCTCTCGTGTTTAAGGACAGACAGCATGGATCCCGTCAAGCATTCGGAGCGGCCGCCGCTGGATTTGGAGATCAAGGACGAACTGGTGATCTTCAACACCGTCTGGGAGAGCTTGGAGGAGGAGCTCGGCCGTGAGAATCTGCACTTTCCCAAAGAGTTGATCCTGCTGGGCGGTGCTCCGGGCGCCGGCAAGGGCACGCAGACGCAGTTCATCATGCAAGCCCGCGGGCTGACGCAGCCCCCGATCGTGATCAGCCAGTTGCTGATCACTCCCGCGGCCCAAAAGACCAAAGATCAGGGGG